>DETU01000079.1:25456-25622 GCA_002362175.1 Ruminococcus sp. UBA3280 | reverse complement strand
AAAGGCTGAACGATATATAGTCAATATGTACAAAAACATAAGAAAAAACGTCTTTTTATTTGTCGCAGAAAAAGCTTGACATTTTCTGTATGCTGTGCTATAATATAATAGTCGTAAGGGACAGAACAAATAAAAACAAAACACGGAGAGGTATCGAAGCGGTCAT
>DETU01000079.1:0-25258 GCA_002362175.1 Ruminococcus sp. UBA3280 | reverse complement strand
AAAAATTAAAAAAATTTCAAAAAAGGGGTTGACGAAATATATAAAATGATGTTATACTAGCAAAGCGCTGTTAGGGAATAACAGACAGCAATAAAATAAATATGGAGAGATATCGAAGTGGTCATAACGAGGCGGTCTTGAAAACCGTTTGCCTTAACGGGCACGTGGGTTCGAATCCCACCCTCTCCGCCAATATTTTGACCTGATGAATTTTTGTCGGTCATTGCGGATTTACCCAAGTGGTGAAGGGGCTCCCCTGCTAAGGGAGTAGGTCGGGGAACCGGCGCGAGAGTTCAAATCTCTCAATCCGCGCCATTATTAAAGCCGTTGTATATTGTGTTTTTCGCAGTGTACAGCGGTTTTCTTTAAGTATAAATAATTATAAAGGTTCTGAATATTTTTCAGGACTGTTTTTTTATTTTTATACTTGCATTTTTTCAGAATTTAATGTATAATAATTAATTGACAATGGTATTCAGAATGGAGGTGCTTTTATGCATATTATTTTATGTTTATTGATGGGATATCTGATTGGAAATATCAACCCTGCTTACATACTCTCAAAACTCAGTGGTTTTGATATACGTGAAAAAGGTTCAGGCAATGCCGGAGCTTCAAATGTAACAATGGTCATGGGTAAGAAAGCAGGAGCATTTACCGCTGTATTTGATATTTTCAAGGCTTTTGCCGCATCTTTTATTGCCGCAGAATTATTTCCGCAGATAAGATATGCAAAGATTATGTCAGGAGTTTCATGTATAATAGGTCATATTTTTCCGTTTCTGATGAAATTTCACGGCGGAAAAGGTCTGGCTTGTCTCGGAGGAGTTATTCTTTCTTTCAATCCTTCCGTTTTCTATGCTCTCTTGTTTGTGGAGCTGATACTTGCACTTACAGTTGACTATATCTGTATTGTAGCTCCGTCGGGTGCTGTGTTGTTTACTCTTGTATACGCACTGCTTACAGGCGACCCGACAGGAACATTAATGCTTGCTGTGGTTTCTGTAATTATTCTTTTCAAGCATATTGAAAATTTTGAAAGAATACATAACGGAACTGAAGCACATATAAGTTTCCTGTGGCGGAGAAATGAAGAACTGAACCGTCTCAACAAACACTGAATACATAATAAAAGCTGTCCTTTACGGACGGCTTTTTTATTTTGTGTAACATAAGGACAACGGACTGAATATAATAATATATAAGCATATTATGCTGAAAGGAGGTGCTTTTATGGACATGATAACTGTTATTGCCGTTATGATTCTTGCCTTTATAACCGTACTTGAACTTGTCAGTCTTTTCCGAAAACAGCCGTGCAGTGAAAACATACTCGATTTTGCCGCCGTTATACCTGTTTTTCCTACAGACAGTAATCTTTCATCAAGACTGGACTGTCTTTCCGAAAAAATCGCCTGCGGACGCTGTCATGCAGAGGAAATAATACTTATCAGTTACGGTGCTTTACCGGAACAGATTGAAATGTGCCGTAAATTCTGCAATGAAAACAGCTGTGCGGTTATTGCAGATTCATCGGAAGTTGAAAAAATATTGTCGGAAACATTTGCAATTGACATGAAAACATAGTATAATATAAGATGTATTAATATTCAGGAGGGTTTCTATGGAGCATAAAATGCTGCACATTGAGGGTACAGTTGAAAATGTGCTGTTTAAAAACGAAAGTAACGGATATATTGTGTTTGACCTTGATTCAGGCGGAGAACTGATAACCGTTGTCGGAGAACTCGGAGATTTGGCAGACGGAGAAAACCTGATTCTTGAGGGAAACTATGTTACACACAAAAAATTCGGTACTCAGTTCAAAGCGGAATACTGCGAGCAGAAACTTCCCGATACCGCCATAAACATAGAAAAATACCTTTCTTCAGGAGTAATAAAAGGAATAGGACCGAAACTTGCCGAAAGAATCGTGAATAATTTCGGTGACAGGACGCTTGAAATTATTGAAAAAGAACCGCACCGTCTCAGCAGTATAAAGGGAATTTCTCCTGCAAAATGCAAGGAAATAGCTGAAGAGGCGAAAAAAATCTTTTCATTGAGAATGATTACTTCTTATCTTGCACAGTATGAAATAAAATTTGGTTTTGCCATGAAAGCCTATCTGAAATACGGTGCGGACACCCTTGACATGATTAAGCTGAATCCGTATATTTTATGCGACGATTCCGTTGAACTTGATTTCAAAAGAGCAGACACAATTGCCTATGACCTCAGTATTGAAAAAAATTCCGACAAGCGAATTATTGCAGGTATAAAATACATACTGAAAGCAAATACCGCCTGCGGTCATTCATGTCTGCCTCTTGACTTTCTTTCATCAAAGGCTGTTTCTGTTCTCAACATTTCCGAAAGTGATTTTTACCGTTCATATGATATTGCCGTTGAGGACAACCAACTTTTTGAGTATACAAAAAACCAACGTGAATATGTATATTTACCTGATTATTATCATGCGGAAAAATTTATTGCCGACAGAATAAATCTGCTTAAAGATTTTACCACAACCGAAGAATATGACTTCGAAAATCTTATTGACGCAGAAGAACAGAAATACAATATAAAATATGAAAGTTTACAACGGAAAGCCATTTCTTCTGCTGTGTCGGAGGGACTTATTATTCTCACCGGAGGTCCGGGAACAGGAAAAACAACAACCCTCAAAGCCATTATTTCTGTTTTTGAAAAAAAAGGACTGAAAGTAGTTCTTACCGCTCCGACGGGACGAGCCGCAAAACGAATGTCCGACCTTACAGGCTATGAGGCAAAAACCATTCACCGTCTGCTTGAAATAACATTTGATTCAGGAGATAAATATCGTTTTGTCCATAATGAAAACAATCCTCTTGAATGTGATGTGATTATTATTGACGAGATGTCAATGGTGGACGTGCTTCTTTTTGATTCCCTGCTCCGTGCTTTAAGACTTGACAGCAAGATTGTTATAACAGGCGACAGCGACCAGCTTCCGTCCGTTGGAGCAGGAAATGTTCTCCGTGACCTTATCGACAGCAACGTTATAACGGTAATCAGACTGAAGGAAATTTTCAGACAGGCAAGAAAAAGCTGTATAATAACAAACGCACACAGGATTGTTTCGGGAGAGTATCCCGATTTATCCCAAAAAGACAACGATTTCTTTTTCTTCAAACGTGACGAGCCTGAAAGTGCAGTGCGTCTTATACTTGAACTTGCAAACAAAAGACTGCCGAAAGCATATAACTACTCCCCTGTTGACGATATACAGATTTTGTCGCCGTCAAAAAAAGGCACTCTCGGAACAGTTGAACTCAATAAGGCACTTCAGAACGAAATCAATCCGCCCGACAAATCCAAACCTGAACATAACGGCGTAATATATACTTTCAGGCTGGGCGATAAAGTTATGCAGACAAAAAACAATTATGATATTGTATGGAATCGTGGAAATGAACAGGGTACGGGAATTTTCAACGGAGATATAGGGAAGATAACAAAAATAAACAGGACTGAAATGTCTGCCGTGATTGATTTTGACGGAAGAATCGCTGAATATTCCTTTGAACAGCTTTCGCAGATTGAACTTGCCTACGCTGTAACCGTTCATAAAAGTCAGGGCTGTGAATTTGAAGCGGTAATAATGCCCGTTCAGAGTGGCTTTGAAAAGCTTAATTACAGAAATCTTCTCTATACTGCTGTAACACGTGCAAAAAAACTCCTCATACTGATAGGAAATGAATATGTAATAAAAAGTATGGTTGACAATAACCGCCGTACACGCCGTTATACCTGTCTGAAAAATATGCTCACCGAAAAAAACAACGGGCATGATTTTGAAAATAAAAATGATGTAAACAGTGAAAATCTCGGAATACTTGAATTTCTGGAAATTCAGGAAAGAAAGGAAAGATAGAAAATGTCCAACAACGATATCGGAATTGATTTAGGTACGTCAAATATTGTAATAACTATGGGAAGTAAGGGGGTTGTACTAAGTGAACCGTCTGTTATAGCCTACAATACAAGGACGGAAAGAGTGCTTGCTGTAGGAAAGGAAGCATATCAGATGATTGGCAGGAATCCTGATTATATATGTGTTGCACGTCCTGTAAGTGAGGGGGTAATTTCCGACGACGACCTTGCACGCAGTATGATACGTGAATTTATTATGAAAATAGCAGGTCATCAGATTCTGAAACCAAGAGTTATAATATGTGTCCCTGCTTTTGTTACCGACATTGAAAGCCGTGCGGTAGTTGATGCAGCAAAGAGTGCAGGTTCGAGGCAGGTTTATCTTATACAAGAACCCGTTGCGGCGATGATTGGTGCAGAAGTTGACATTGCAAAGGCTAAGGGACATATGATAGTAGATATAGGCGGAGGTACGACGGATATTGCTATTGTTTCAATGAACGGAGTTGTAACTTCCCATACAATAAAAGTTGCAGGAAACGCTATAACCCGTTCAATTATAAAATATATGCAGAATCATTACAAGCTTCTGATAGGTGAACAGACTGCCGAAAAAGTAAAGATAGGGCTTTGCAATCTTTATGACCCCAGTGATGATATAACTTTTATCGTAAAGGGACGCAGTCTGCTGAAAGGTCTGCCATCACAGGTGCTTTTAAGTGAAACCGAACTTTTCAAAGCAGTTGAAGATGATGCCTTTGCCATTATGGAGGCAATAAGAAAAGTACTTGAAGATTCTCCGCCTGAACTCGTCGGAGATATCTATGATAACGGTCTTTTACTTACTGGCGGAGGTGCATTGCTCGGCGGTCTTTCACATCTTATAAGCCGTACACTTGATATAAAATGCAGTGTCGCAAAGGACGCAATAAACTGTGTTGCAAAAGGCACGGGACTTGCTTTCGGAAAGATGACCACCCTGCTTGACGGCTTTGAATCCGCTCCCGTATATAAATACAGATAATAAAAAGGCTGTACGGTTTTCACCATACAGCCTTGTTTTTTAAGAGTAAATCAAATTATCTCTTTACATTGAAAGCAGCCATGCCCGGATATACAGCAGAAGCACCAAGTTCTTCTTCAATTCTGAGAAGCTGATTGTACTTAGCAACACGCTCTGAACGGCTCGGAGCACCTGTCTTAATCTGACAAGTATTGAGAGCAACAGCGAGGTCAGCAATAGTTGTGTCAGCTGTTTCACCTGAACGGTGTGAAGAAATAGCTGTGTAGCCAGCCTTGTGAGCCATCTTGATAGCTTCAAGAGTTTCGGAAACTGAACCAATCTGGTTGAGCTTGATAAGGATTGAGTTACCTGCACCAAGACCGATACCCTTTGAAAGTCTCTCTGTGTTTGTTACGAAAAGGTCGTCACCAACAAGCTGAACCTTACCGCCGAGTTTAGCAGTCATTCTCTGCCAGCCTTCCCAGTCCTCTTCATCAAGACCATCTTCGATAGAGATGATAGGATACTTGTCAACGAGAGCTTCCCAGTGAGCAATAAGTTCATCAGAAGTAAATGTCTTGCCTGACTTCGGCTGTTTGTAGAAACCGATACCCTTTTCCTTGTCTTTCCACTCAGAAGAAGCAGCGTCCATAGCAATCATGAAGTCCTTACCGGGTTCATAACCTGCAGCCTTTACAGCTTCAAGAATTGTTTCGATAGTTTCTTCATCGCTTGCGAGGTTAGGAGCAAAACCGCCCTCGTCGCCTACTGATGTAGCAAGACCCTTAGCCTTGAGAATCTTAGCAAGGTTATGGAAAACTTCTGCACACCATCTGAGAGCTTCCTTGAATGAAGGAGCACCAACAGGCATAATCATGAATTCCTGTGTATCAACAGTATTTGTAGCATGAGCACCACCGTTGAGAATGTTCATCATAGGAACAGGGAGCTTTGTACCCTGAATACCGCCGAGGAATCTGTAAAGCGGAATACCGAGTGAAACGGAAGCAGCTCTTGCAGCAGCAATAGAAACTGCGAGAACAGCGTTTGCACCGAGATTAGACTTGTCCTTTGTGCCGTCAGCTTCAATCATAGCCTTATCTACAGCGTAGATGTCAGAAGCGTCCATGCCTGTAAGAACTTCGTTGATAGTTGTGTTGATGTTTTCAACAGCCTTCTGAACACCCTTTCCGAGATAACGGGACTTGTCACCGTCACGGAGTTCGAGAGCCTCGAATTCACCTGTAGATGCACCGCTGGGAGCAGTACCTCTTGCAACTGTACCGTCAGCGAGATATACTTCAGCCTCAACTGTAGGATTTCCTCTTGAATCCATGATTTCTCTGCCGACTACCTTTTCAATTGTTAAATTGCTCATAATAAAGTTTCTCCAATCTGCCATGAATATGATTTACATGGCGAAATTTTGCTATTATTAGCCATGATTAATGATACCATGATTTAGCATTTTTGTCAATATGAGGAAATGAAATTATCATATCTTTGTGATAACACAACAAAAACAGATAAAAAAATTTGTGCAGTGTTAGTAAAAATGAATGTCGGAAATATTTATAAGTTTTCAATTTTGTCAGTTGCTTCTTCGAGCCAGTCGCCCTCAAAGAGTTCTATCGTACCGTTATCGCAGAGCTTTGCGAGGTCTGTACAGATAGGAAGTCTTGCAAGAACCGGTATATTATACTGTGCTGCGATTTCTTCAAGATGACTGTCACCGAAAACGTTTATTTTCTTTTTACAGTCGGGACACTCATAATAACTCATGTTCTCAATGATTCCAATAATTGGAATATTCATGATTTTAGCCATTTTAACAGCTTTTCCGACAATCATTGAAACGAGTTCCTGCGGAGATGTAACAATAACGATTCCGTCAACGGGGAACGACTGGAATACCGTAAGCGGAACATCGCCTGTTCCCGGGGGCATATCAACAAAGAGATAGTCAGTGTCTTTCCAAATAACGTCTGTCCAGAACTGTTTTACAACGCCTGCAATTACAGGACCTCTCCATACAACAGGGTCGGATTCGTTTTCAAGCAGAAGATTTACAGACATAACATCAATGCCTGTCTTGCTCTTTGACGGAAAAATACCATTTTCACAAGCTTCAGCCTTGCCGTGTATGCCGAAAGCCTTCGGTACGGACGGACCTGTAATATCAGCATCAAGAATACCTACATTCTTGTTTCTTCTCTGCATACTTACAGCAAGAAGTGAGGAAACCATAGTTTTTCCTACACCACCCTTACCGCTTACAATACCGATAACTTTACCGATGTTGCTCATTTCGTTTGGCTTTTCGAGAAAACTTTTGGGCTGATTGCAGTTTCCCGCACTTGCACAGCTTGAACAATCGTTATTACATTCGTTTGACATAATAAAAATACTCTCCTTTTATAATTACTTTGTGCCGAACATTCTGTCACCTGCGTCGCCTATTCCGGGGACTATGAATTTATCTTCATTCAGCCCCTTGTCAAGAGACGCACAGTAAATGTCAACTTCGGGGTGTTCTTTCTGAACGGCTTCAACGCCCTCGGGTGAACAGATGATACACATGAACTTTATATTTTTTACACCAAGCTTTTTGAGTTCTGCAATAGCCGTACAAGCTGAGTAACCCGTAGCAAGCATAGGGTCAATAATAATGCAGTCTCTTTCCGCAACATCGTCGGGCAGTTTTGCATAATATTTCACAGCCTGATGAGTTTCGGGGTCACGAAACAGACCGATATGTCCTATCTTTGCAGCAGGAACAAGAGCGGTAACGCCCTCAATCATTCCGAGACCTGCTCTGAGAATCGGTACAAACGCAAGCTTTCTGCCTGATATTATCTTTGTCTTTGCAACTGCTATCGGTGTTTCAAGTTCTATCTCTTTAAGAGGTAAATCACGGGTAGCCTCGTAACATATAAACATAGCGGTTTCCGAAACAAGTTCCCTGAATTCCTTTGAACCGGTGTTCTTGTCTCTCATGAGTGAAATTTTGTGCTGAACAAGCGGGTGGTCAATAATGTGTAACTCTCCCATATCCAGTACCTCCTTTATTTATTTTAACCTGAAATATTACAGATTATTATTTTCAATATCGGTGATAAGGTCAATTCTTCTCTGATGACGACCGCCCTCAAAGCCTGTTATCAGGAAAATTTCTGCAAGTTCGCAGGCAAGACCGTTTCCGAGAACTCTCGCACCCATGCACATAACATTTGAATCATTATGCAGACGTGTGAATTTTGTAGAGAACGAATCAGAACAGAGTGCGGCTCTTATGCCCTTTACTTTGTTCGCGGCTATTGACATTCCTATACCTGTACCGCATATCAAAATGCCCTTTTCACAGTTTCCCGAAGCAACTTCTTCACATACTGCTTTTGCAACAACAGGGTAATCACACGGCTGACCGTCAGTACCCAAATCTTTAAATTCAAAACCTTTTTCGGAAAGAGCCTCAATAACGGCTTTTTTCATTTCAACTCCTGCGTGGTCACAGCCAATTGCAATCATTTTAAAATCCTCCATTATATTAATTTATAATTGGTAAAACTTCTGCGGATTATTTTTTGTCCTCTAAATCCTTTTCAGCCTTTACTTTCTGTAAATATGAAACTTCCAGTTCATCAGGTGAAACTTCTTTCTTTGAAAGAGAAGCAAGACAGACACCCGAAGCATTCTGTAATCTGTTCTGAGGCGGTGCAATAAAGAGTTTCGGGGAACGGTAGTCCGTAAAGAAGTCAACCGCACCGTCACCGCAGAGAAGTGCTTCCGTACCGTTGAGAGCGAGAAACTCCGCAAGTTCGTCACGGCTAATAATTTTCTCTTCGCATAACGGTTCAATAAAATAACCATCACTTTTATATGAACAGGTATAGACAAGTTCTCTCCTTGCTTTCATTACGGAGCATATAGTTCCGTGAAAGGTGACATTATTATAAGCCAGTCCCTCCAGTGTGGAAACACCTACGCATTTACAGCCGAGTGCAAAACACATTGCTTTTACTCCTGCAACGCCTATTCTGAGACCCGTATATGACCCCGGACCGTCGGCAACTGCTATCCTGTCAATATCAGACATTGTTTTCCCTGCATCATATATTATATCCTTTACCATAGGCATTATGACCTGAGAATGTGTCTTTTGAGTGTACAGTGTACTTTCTGCAAGAAAAATTTCCGTATCGGAGTCAAAAAGCGAAACCGACGCAGTCTTTCCTGAGGTATCAATTCCAAGTATCAGCAAATCTTTCACCACCCTCAATAATTATTTCCCTTTCGTTTTCACTTATCGGATTAATGATTATATATATAGTTTGTTTCGGCAGGAAATCTTCAATATTTTCCGACCACTCAATAACGGCAATATTTTCGTCAAAAGGATAGTCAAAAAAACCCGTTGATTCAAGACCCTCTTCGGTCTGTATACGGTACATATCGAAATGATATAGTGTTATACCATCTCCTCTGTATTCGTTGACAAGGGCAAAAGTCGGAGAAGAAACGCAGTCACCCAGCCCAAGACCTGAAGCAATACCACGGGTAAAAGTGGTTTTTCCTGCACCAAGACCGCCTTTATACGCTATTATATCCCCTGCTCTTAGAAGTGAGCCGAGTTTTTCGGCGGTCTTTATTGTTTCCTGCGGAGAATGTGTAATAATTTTCATATTCATCAGAACAGTCCTGTAATATTGCCGTTTTCGTCGCAGTCGATATTGAATGCAGACGGTTTTTTAGGTAAACCCGGCATAGTAAGAATATCACCCGTATAGATTACAACAAAACCTGCTCCCGATGAAAGCTTTGCATCACGTACTGTAATTTTAAAGTTTTCGGGTTTACCGAGAAGTGACGGATTATCCGAAAGAGAATACTGTGTTTTTGCAACGCATACGGGAAGCTGTCCGAAACCAATGTTTTCAATTTCTTTTATTGCCTTTTCAGCCTGTGCCGTATATATAACACCGTCTGCACGGTAGATTTCCTTTGCAATAATCTCTACTTTTTCCTTTATCGGAAGTTTTTCATCATAAATCGGAGCGAATTTATTTTCCTTGTCTGAATTTTCGTCTATAACCGCACAAACTTTTTCAGCAAGGTCCTTACCGCCCTCACCGCCTTTTGCAAACACTTCACACATAGAAACTCTTACGCCCATTTCTGCACAGAAATCCTCAACGAATTTAATTTCATTGTCGGTATCAGTTCCGAAACGGTTAACCGCAACAACTACAGGTACGTTATACTTCTGCATATTTTCAATGTGGGTTTTAAGATTTACAATACCTTTTTCAAGTGCGGTAAGATTTTCTGCGGAAAGGTCTGTTTTTGCAACACCGCCGTTATACTTCAACGCCCTTATGGTTGCAACAAGTACAACGCAGGAAGGCTTTAATTTTCCGTAACGGCACTTTATATCAAAGAACTTTTCAGCACCTAAATCCGAGCCGAATCCTGCTTCAGTAATACAGTAATCACCGAGTTTAAGAGCGAGTTTTGTAGCACGCAGTGAATTACAGCCATGTGCGATATTTGCGAAAGGTCCCCCATGAATGAAAGCAGGATTGTTTTCAAGTGTCTGTACAAGGTTAGGTTTAAGGGCATCTTTGAGCAGGGCAGTCATAGCACCGCATACTCCGAGCTGTTCGGCAAAAACAGGTTTTCCGCTTAAATCGTATGCAACAAGAATATTACCGAGTCTTTTCTTAAGGTCTGCAATATCGGAAGCAAGACAAAGTATAGCCATGATTTCGGAAGCAACGGTTATATTGAATCCGTCCTCACGCGGTACACCGTTCATTTTTCCGCCGAGACCTATAACAATATCTCTCAATGCACGGTCGTTCATATCCATACAGCGTTTGAACATTATACGACGCTGGTCAATCTGCAATTCGTTTCCCTGCTGAATATGATTGTCAATCACGGCACAGAGAAGATTATTTGCGGAAGTAATGGCGTGCATATCGCCTGTAAAGTGAAGATTTATGTCCTCCATTGGAACAACCTGAGCGTAACCGCCTCCTGCTGCACCGCCTTTTATTCCGAAAACAGGTCCTAAAGACGGCTCACGCAGGGCAAGAACGGCTTTCTTTCCGATTTTTCCCATAGCTTCTGCAAGTCCTGCACTTACTGTAGTTTTTCCCTCACCGGCAGGAGTAGGATTTATAGCAGTAACAAGAATAAGATTTCCGTCTTTTCTGTCTGAAAGTTTTGAGTAAAGCTGTTCAGAAACCTTGGCTTTGTAGTGACCATAAGGTTCAAGGTCATCATATTCAATTCCTATTGATTCAGCGATTTGATTTATGGGTTTCATTTCTGCACCCTGAGCGATTTCGATATCAGATAACATGAGATTCCTCCGATTCATAATATTTTTATGCCACAGTAATATTTTACCACATATTATAAATAAATGCAAGTGCTAATTTCGGGATTGACAAAAGATAAGGTATATATTATAATAAGAATACATTCCTTTAAAACGTTAAAACTTTAAAGGGGTGAATTTTAAAGAACGGAGAAGTTTAAAATGAAAACCGCAACCTTAGTTATTCTTGCCGTATATGTTCTCATTATGGTAGGAATAGGCTTCTACACTTCACGGCTGACAAAGTCCGCAGATGACTTTATGCTTGGCGGTCGAAGTGTCGGAGGCTGGCTCACCGCCTTTTCTTACGGCACTACTTACTTTTCAGCAGTTGTATTTATCGGCTATGCCGGACAATTCGGCTGGATGTACGGTATATCTGCCGCATGGGTAGGCATAGGAAACGCCATTATAGGCAGTCTTATCCCCTTTTTCCTGATAGGAAAACGCACTCGTCTGATGTCAAATCACCTGAAGGCAAAAACAATGCCTGAATTTTTTGAATACCGTTTTGATTCAAAGTCCCTGAAAACAGCGTCCGCTGTAATTGTATTTGTTTTCCTTATTCCCTATACGGCATCAGTCTACAACGGTCTTTCCCGTCTTTTCGGAATGGTCTTTGATTTCGGTGAAAACGGTTCAACCATCATCATTATCGCAATGGCACTTCTTTCTGCTGTTTATGTAATACTCGGAGGTTACAAGGCTACCGCCCTCAATGACTTCTTTCAGGGAATTATTATGCTGATTGGTATTTCAACAGTTGTCGCCCTTACAGTAAAGACAAAGGGTGGATTTTCAAGTGCAGTTGAACAGCTTTCCGAAATTACTGAAACCGAAAAACTCGGCTCTCTCATAGGTCCTGACCCTCTTAATCTTCTTGGCGTTGTAATTCTCACTTCTCTCGGTACTTGGGGACTTCCGCAGATGATTCA
Organism: Ruminococcus sp. UBA3280; assembly: GCA_002362175.1. Taxonomy (GTDB): domain Bacteria; phylum Bacillota; class Clostridia; order Oscillospirales; family Ruminococcaceae; genus Ruminococcus. The sequence continues at coordinate 13,023 of DETU01000079.1, read as the reverse complement.
GAAATTCTACGCTATAAAGGACGAACAGGCTATTAAAAAAGGTGCTGTTGTTTCCACACTCTTTGCACTTGTCGTTGCAGGCGGTTCTTACTTTATGGGCGGATTTGTAAGACTTTACTGTACTCTTGACCCGAATGAAAAAGGAAAGGACTTTATTGAAACAGTAAACGGCAAACCCGTCTATGACACAATGGTTCCCGCTCTGCTACAGAAAGCACTTCCGAGCGTTCTGATAGGACTTGTTGTTGTACTTGTACTTTCCGCATCTCTTTCAACTCTTTCATCACTTGTTTTAACGTCAAGTTCAACACTCACAAATGACCTTATAAAACCTCATATCAAAAATTTTTCAGAGAAAAAGCAGATAACTGTAATACGTGTGTTTATTGCTGTGTTCCTGCTTATTTCCGTAATTATTGCCTGTAATAAAAATGCGTCCATTTCAACTCTTATGTCTTACTCATGGGGTGCATTGTCGGGTGCATTTCTCGGACCTTTCCTCTATGGTCTTTTCATGAAAAAAGCTTCAAAGGCTGCCTGCTGGACAAGCTTCTGTACAGGCATAGGAATAAGCGTTTTACATATGCTTTTATTCGGCATGAATATATCAGCATTTGACGGATTAAAGCAGTCTGTAATTGATATGGGACTGAAAATCAATCTTCTTTCACCTATCAACGCAGGTGCATTTGCAATGATTATTTCACTTATTGTCGTGCCTGTTGTGAGCAGTTTCACAAAAGCACCCGACGAAAAAGTTGTTGACAATGCTTTCAGCGTAATAAAATAAAAACAAGGACGGATAATTTCCGTCCTTTTATTATATCTGAATTACCTTTGTAGCTATTTTTTCACGGAAAAAGCTGTCATGTTCAACAAAGACAATAGTAGGTGAAAAGTCAGCAATAAGTTTTTCAATCTGAATACGTGAATAAATATCAATAAAATTCAAAGGTTCGTCCCATACATATAAATGTGCCTGTTCACAGAGACTTCCCGCAATAAGCACTTTCTTTTTCTGACCTTCTGAAAACTCAGAAATATCCTTTTCAAACTGTACTCTTTCAAAGTCCATTTTACGAAGAATTGTTTTGAAAAGGCTTTCATCTATATTTTTAGACTCCGCATAGTCGGACAATAAACCGTGTAAATGTGATGTATTCTGCGGTACATATGAAATAATAAGCCCTGACCCAATATGTACATCACCCGAATACCTTATATTTTCACCGTTCATAATTTTCAGCAGACTGCTTTTGCCACAGCCGTTTTTTCCGTTTAAAGCAATTCTGTCTCCGCATCGTATATCAAAAGAAATATTTTCACATATCTGTCTGTTTTCATAATACACAGAAACGTCCGAAAAAGCAACAAGTGTGTCTGAATGATATTTAAGAGGAGAAATTTTAAGATTCCCGACATTTTCAACGTTTTTAAGTAAGCCCGATTTTTGTTTAACAGCCTGTTCCTGTCTTGTTTCAATTACTTTAGAACGTTTCATCATCTTGGCGGATTTATGACCGACGAATCCCCTGTCGGGTACGTCTGAACCATATTTAGAAGCTTCAACCTTTTCCGACCATTCAGAAGTACGCCTTGCCGACTGATTCAGGCGTGCAATTTCCTTTTTTAACTGTTCGTTTTGTAAAAGTTCAGATTTACGCTGACGTTCAAAATTTTCGTACCATGATGAAAAATTTCCTGCCTGTATATCTATGTCATTTCTGTTTATAGAAATAATATGGTCAACACAGTTATCAAGAAACTTTCTGTCATGTGATACCAGTATAAAATTTTTTTTCTTTTTCAGATAAGCGGAAACTATTTCCCTTGCTTTTGCGTCAAGATGGTTAGTAGGTTCATCTATCAGCAGAAAATGCCCCTCATTCAAAAACAACGCTGACAATAAAACTTTAGTCTGTTCTCCGTTTGAAAGGGTATTAAATGCTCTCCATAAAACATTAACGTCAACATCAAGATATGAAAATTCACGCATTAACTCCCAGTCCTCAGCAAGCGGGCATATTTCATGTAAAATATCTTCTGTCAGTCTGTTTCCGTCATCTACTACATACGGAAAATAATCAAATTTTACTGAACTCGTTATTTTTCCGCTATATTCGTATTTCCCCATCAAAAGTTTAAGGAGAGTAGTTTTTCCCCTGCCGTTTCTTCCTACAAGACCTGATTTCCAGTCTGTATCAATCAGCAGACTGACGTTATCAAAAATATTATCATAGCTTGTTTCATATGAAAATGTAAGGTTATCAATTTTAATCATGGACATATGCACAACCTCCTTTTTAAAGTTTTCGTTTATTATAACATATCGGTTTTATAATGTCAATAAAAGTTTTCAGAATGTTTTCTTTTGATAAATGTTGACAATTTTATATATAAATGTTAAAATAAACAAAACGAATACAGGAGGAAAATCATGGGTAGAATAGGTATGGAAAACGTTCCGGAGAGTGTTAACAAATATTATCAGGCGGAGGAAAAGGAATTTTTGGTAATGACTGTCGGCGGAACTTACGGTTCAAAATGTGACGGTTACTGGAATAAGTCAATTGCTATTCTTGGATATGTTGAAGTTGAAAGCGGTCGTACAAGCAATATAAAGGGCAGTCTGAGCTGGTCTGTAGAGGACTACAAAGCAGACGGGAACTTCAAAAAAGGTGGCATTATTTACAGGATAAAAGGCAGACTCCCTAAACTTCTTGACGGTGGCGAACCCTGGATTAACAATGAATACCGTATGAGCGGTCTTTATGTTACTGAAATAATTTCCGAAAATGAAAAAAATGAATTTCTTGAAAACCTGCTCACAGAGTACAGAAAAGAAGTCTCAATCAATTCGGAAGTACTCGGAAAACTTATTCTTAATAAGGAAGTAAACTTGTATGAAACCGAAAACGATATTGAATGGTGCGGAGATAATATAAAAATCACTCTGACCGCTGACGGAGATGATGTAGACGAACTGCTTGCAGATGCTGAAGAGTTTTATAAAAACCGTCAGGAATGGGACAGAAAAATCCGTGAATATGCGTCTGAGTATCTTACGGAACTTGCTAACGACTGGAAATATGACGCAGAATCAGGAAATGACGAGGATTTCAATGAAGATGATTTTGTTGAAATTACAGAAGAAGAATTTGCCAAAAGGATTGAAATTTGTGATATATCTTTTGATGGTGACGGTGATTTTTCGGTATACTGTAATGACGATGATATGTTCTGGGGACATACTGTTATAGTTTATGGAAACATTAAAACAGGTTTTGAATCGGCTGATATTGCAGGCTGAAATTATAAAGGGACGGTTATTATCCGTCCTTTTTTATTGACAAATCTATGTATAAATGATAAAATAAATAAAACGAATACAGGAGGATTTTATGGAACAGAAAAGACCACGTTCAAGAGAAAAAAATGTAACATCAGGCGGAAACGGTGTTCATAAAAGAGGAAGCGGACTTAGTACGGGAAGTGTAGGCGGGCAGGATTATTCAGGAAAGAAATCATCGGGTTCAGTTGCAAAACGTGCGGTGGCAGGCGGTAGCGGAGGAGCTTTATTAATAGTACTGATACTTATGCTTTTAAAAGGCGGTGCGGGCGGACTTTTGGGCGGTAACTCCGATAAACCCGATACGTCAGGTTATTCAGCAAGTTCAGAAACAAAAGCCGACACTTCCGTTGCAAAGGGTTCACGGGAAAAACGCACAAAGATACTCGGAAAAAACAAGGACAAAATAACAATCATGGTTTATATGTGCGGTACTGACCTTGAATCAAAGTACAAAATGGCATCGTCCGACATTGAAGAAATGAAATCTGCAAGTCTCGGTAAAAATATTGACATAATAATATATACGGGTGGTTGTTCGGAATGGCAGTCCAACGGCATAAGTTCTTCTGTGAATCAGATTTATCAGATTAAAGACGGAAAACTTGTCAGCCTTGTTTCTGACGACGGTGCAAAGTCAATGACAAACCCGAAAACCCTTTCAGATTTTATAAAGTACTGCAATACAAATTTCCCTGCTAACAGAAACGAGCTTATTCTTTGGGACCACGGCGGTGGCTCTGTAAGTGGTTACGGCTATGACGAAAAATATAAATCAAATGGTTCTATGAATCTCGGCGGAATAAGTCAGGCACTTAAAGACAGTGGCGTTACATTTGATTTTATAGGTTTTGATGCCTGTCTTATGGCTACCGCAGAAACCGCTTTCATGCTTGACCCATATGCAGACTATCTTATTGCTTCAGAAGAAACCGAGCCGGGCATTGGCTGGTATTATACCGACTGGCTTAATAAACTCGGTAAAAATACATCTATGTCAACTGTTGATATAGGCAAGAACATTGTTGACGATTTTGTTACACGCTGTAATCAGAAATGCAAGGGACAGAAAACCACTCTTTCAATTATTGACCTTGCTGAATTTTCAAACACTGTTCCCGAAAAACTCAGCAGTTTTTCAAAGTCTGTAAGCAACAAGATTGTAAATCAGGAATATAAACAGGTTTCAGATGCCCGTTATAATACAAGGGAATTTGCACAGAGTTCAAAAATTGACCAGATTGACCTTGTAAACTTTGCCGAAAACGTCGGTACTCCCGAAGGCAAGGAATTAAGCAGTGCTTTAAAAAGTGCGGTAAAGTATAACCGTACATCATCAAGCATTACAAATGCATACGGCGTTTCAATATATTTTCCGTATCAGAGAACTTCATATGTAGACCCGGCGTGCAGTGTTTACAGTAATATCGGTATGGATTCGGAATACAGCAATTGTATAAGGCAGTTTGCAAAAATCGAAACAAGCGGACAGGTTGCAAACAACAGTAACAGTTCACCGCTTTCGTCACTTTTCGGAATGATAAGCAACACTGTTTCTTCTTCAAATATCGACATTATAGGAGGACTTATAAACACGTTCATCGGTGGTTCTTCGGGAAGAAACATTGACTATATGAATGACACCTCCGTATCTCAGGAAAGTGCAAACGAATATATTTCACAGAATTTCTTTGATACAAGTAATCTCGTATGGGAACAAAAAGACGATGGCTCTTATTTTATGTCACTGCCTGAATCCCAGTGGGAGCTTGTTCATAAAATTGACCTCAATATGTTCTATGACGACGGAAGCGGTTACATTGATTTAGGTCTTGACAATATATACGATTTTGACAGTGACGGAAGTCTTATCCCCGATACTGAAAGAAACTGGCTTGCAATAAATAATCAGCCTGTCGCCTACTATCATACAGACACAACCGAAAACGGTGATGACTATACCATTACGGGATATGTTCCCGCTATGCTTAACGGTGAAAGGGTTAATCTTATTATAGTTTTTGACAACGAAAATCCTGACGGATACATTGCAGGTGCTTCAACAGACTATGTGAACGGTGAGACCGATACAGTGCCGAAAAGCCTGACTGAACTGAATACAGGCGACAAACTTGATTTTATATGTGACTTTTATTCATATGACGGCGAATATCAGGACAGTTATTATTTAAGCGAACCTGTTACCGTTACCGACAACATGACTATAAGCAATGTTGATGTAGGCGACGGAGAAGTAAAATTAATGTATCGTTTTACTGATATATACAATCAGGTATACTGGTCAGAAGCGATAATAAAGTAAGGAGGTATATATGAGCAGGATTCTTCTTGTTGAGGACGACAGGGAAATTATATCAAGTCTTAGCGAATTTCTGAACCATGAGGGCTTTGACGTTAAAAATGCAAAGGGACAGGCTTCCGCCCTGCAATTAATTCATGAAAACAGTTTTGACCTTGTACTTCTTGACATTCAGCTTGCCGACGGAAACGGTTTCACAACCTGCTCCGCCATAAAATCAGAATATGATATACCCGTTATTTTCCTTACAGCGTCAGGTGATGAATACAGCACGGTTACGGGATTTGACTTGGGTGCTGACGACTATATAGCAAAGCCTTTTCGTCCCCGTGAACTTGTTTCGAGGATAAAAAATATTCTGCGTCTTACGGGAAACACAGGCGGTATAACTCAGATAGGCGATGTTTCTGTTGATACGGTTCGTGGAACGGCAAGCAGAAACGGAAAAGACCTTTATCTTTCAGCTCTTGAATATAGGTTGTTACTTGTTTTCATAAACAATAAAAATGCAGTTCTTTCAAGAACACGTCTGCTTGAATCTATATGGGACATTGCAGGTGAATTTGTAAACGACAATACACTTACGGTATATATAAAACGACTGCGTGAAAAAATAGAAAAAGACCCTCAGAATCCCGAAATAATAAAAACAGTTCGTGGAATAGGTTACAGGCTTGACTTATGATGAAACTTATACGTAATCCCGAAATAGAAAGGACGTTTTTCATAAAGATTATTATTTCTCTTACAGGAATAATCTTTACAGCGTGTATTGATATACGTTGCGGACTGATAACGTTTTTAATGTGCATACTGCTTATTACAGTATGGCTTGTCTCGGTAAGAAAAAGATACAGAAGATTTGCAGAACTTTCAAGCGATATAGATAAAATCCTGCACGGTGACAACCATATTTCACTTGAAAAATATGAAGAGGGTGAAATTGCCGTGCTTCAAAGTGAACTGTATAAAATGGTAAACTGCTTACGGCAACAGCAACAGAAACTCAAGGACGACAAAATATATCTTGCCGACTCAATAGCAGATATTTCACATCAGATACGCACGCCCATAACTTCAATAAACCTGCTTGTGTCCATGCTTTCCGAACCCGATTTGACAGATGGAAAAAAATTTGAAATTACTCACAAATTATGTGAACTCCTTTCACGGATAGACTGGCTTATTACGTCTCTTCTTAAAATATCACGTCTTGATACAGGTACAGTTAAATTCAATAAAGAAAATATATCTCTTGAAGAACTGCTGAAACATTCATGTATTCCGCTCAGTATACCGATTGAACTCCGTGAACAGCATCTTGTTATAAATGCTGACGGAAATTTTTCGGGTGATATATCATGGACGTGCGAGGCAATAGGCAATATTGTAAAAAACTGTATGGAGCATACTCCGTCCGGAAAGAATATTGAAATAAACGCTTCGGACAACCCTGTTTATACGGAAATAGTTATTTCGGACAACGGTGGCGGTATCGACGAAAAAGACCTTCCCCATATATTTGAAAGATTCTACAAAGGCAGTGATTCAAGTGAAAAAGGTTTCGGAATAGGTCTTGCCCTTGCACGCATGATTATTACAGGACAGAACGGAACTATAAAAGCTGAAAATAAAAATGATGGTGCTGTGTTTACGTTAAGATTCTATAAAGTTACCGTATAATTCAGAAAGGAGCAAAATATAATGGAATATATTTTCCGTGATATAGAAGAACTTATAACACCTGTCGGAAAATTGGAAGTTTGAGGATTCTGATGAGCATACGGTTTGTTATTGTTCAGTAGTAAAAAACTGGGCTGTCGGAATAGGAGCTTATGACCCTAATGATGACGAAAAAACATCACAGATATTTAATTACTCAAAGATAAACGATTTTAATAAAATAACAATTCCTGATAAATACGACGAATCAAAATTCACATCATACATTGTTGAAGTACTTCCCGAAAAGAACGGATATAGTTTTCGTCTGCTTAACAAATCTTGGGAATATATAAAGTTTCAGGTTGCATGGATTAAGATTAAAGAATACAGTGCAGAAGATTATAAAAATGCATTAAGTTTCTGGCTTACATGAAAGTTAATAAAAAATTTCCTCCCGAAAAATAATTCAGGAGGGAATTTTTTTATATGTTTTCGTTTTTAAGGGTTTCAATAAGATTGTCTGATTTTATCTTGCTCATTGAGTATAGCATGGTTGCAAATACCACCGCAAACACACTAAGTACCGCTATTGCTACGGCTTTCCACGGCATAAAGAAATTACTTTCAATTCCTATGTCCATTGACTTATATATTAAAAACGTAATTCCTGCCGATACGGGAAGTCCGTATATAAGTGATTTTGTACCATACATAATACATTCATAATTCATCATTCTGCGTAGTTCCTTTTCAGTCATGCCGATTGATTTAAGCATAGCAAAATCACGCCGTCTGAGATTTATATTTGTTGAAATGGTATTGAATACATTAGCGCCGGCAATAAGTGAAATCAGTATTATAAATCCGTAAGCGAAAACCCGTATAACAGTAACTATATTATGTTCCTTTTCATTTTCTGCCGAAAGGTCCTTGAGATTTATTAAAGGGAATGAATTGTCATCAAGTTTTTCGCTGATATTTTCATACGATCTGCTGTGGTCGTCGGAAGTCATGTAGTAAATTAAAGAATATCCGTCAAGACTTTCGTTGACAACATTTTCAATCATGCTGTAAGGATAAACAAAAGAAAAATGTGTCCCTCTGTAAACCCACCAGTATGGTATTTCGGTAATTGTCTTACCTGATTTTATGGTACACGACTTTTCTATTGCTTCTTCTCGTGTGAGAAGTTTTACATCTTGTGTATCTTCACTGTTGCGGTAGACAAACATCTGACCGTCAGAATTATCAAGATAACCATCAAAATAATAACCGTCAATATCAATATTCTTGTAACCTGTAAATTCACATTCATCAGAATTAAGAATGTAATTTTTTACGTACCTCTGTTCATCATAATCAAAAGTTGTATTTCCGTCAATGGCTACCGCAAGAGGATTTTCAGGGTTCATGAACTTTTCTTCATCAAGACCGTTTTCTTTGAGAAATTCACGGAAAGAGTTATCGTCCAAAAATAATATATCTGCAAACGCTTCGAAAATAGAATCATCTGAGTTTTCAGTTTTGTATGATTCTATTGCTTTCTGAGTAAGATAAGATTTTGAAACCTCTCCCCCCGTGCTGAATGTTTTCGTATATGATACTGCTGTAATATTTTCATCAGAGCTGAATATATCAAGAAGTTTATCACGGTTTTCGTCAGCGTTTTCATATGAATAATTATTACCGTAATAATAATACAGGTCAGCATCTTCCGAAATTCCCAAAGGCGTATTTATTGAACTGATTATATATTCACAAAATGCCGAAGCCGATATAAAAAGTACTATACTCATGAAAAGACTCATTATAGTTGAACGGTACTTTTTCCTGCTTCTTTTGAAGTATTTCTGTGCCAACATTCCCGACAGTCCGAAAACTTTATATATTATTTTCGGAGTTTTAATAGGCTTGTTCTTTGATTTTATGTCCTTGTTCTGACGTATTGCTTCAACTGCTGTTATGCGTGTGGCTCTTATTGACGGAATCCATGCGGAAAACAGTACCGTGATAACAGAAACGGCACAAGCTGTGATAACTGCAAGCGGTGAAACACACATTTTCATGGGCATATCAAATCCTATAACACTGCTGATTTTATTTCCGATAACGGCAAGTGTTATTCCTATTCCCGCAATACCGACAATGATTCCCGACGGTATACCTATTACACTTACCGTAAATGCCTCACAAAATACCATTCTGCGTAACTGTTTCTTTGTCGCACCGATTGAAGAAAGAAGTCCGAACTGTTTTGTCCTTTCTGAAACGGATATTGAAAAGGCATTGTATATCAGAGACACAGAACCGAACATTATCAGTAAAATAAGTATAGATGCCATATTGTATAATAATTTATAAAAACTGTCATATCCCGATACACCGTAAAGCATAAGCAATTCATAGTTTGTTGAACCGTTCAGCTGATTTTCTTCCATGAAATCATATATATCCTTTGGATTCTTCATTGTGAAGAAAGTATCATAGACTGTATCATTGCTGTAACTTTCATCAAGTACAATCGTCGTATATCCGGGTGCGGAATATTCCTCAAATGTCGGTCTTTCATAGAATCCGCATACAGTATAGGTACGTATTTCCCGTGGTACAAATTCCTCTTCTGAAAATTCTTCAGAATAATTTCCATTGTCATATATTTCCTGATATATGGGATTATGCTGATGAAGTTTATGACCGTCAACCATTCTGTCACCTATTTCAAGCTCTATTTTGTCACCGATATTATATATAACCCCGCCGTTTTTTTTAAGATGGTCGGGAATAAGTATCTCGTCCTCAGAATCGGGATATTCCCCCTGAATTATATTTATTGGTATAATATTGTCATCGGGATTCCCTTCCGCCGATACAATATAAAGATAAGGCTTATAATGATTTTCACTTTCCGTTTCTGCATATCCTATTTCTTTCATGGCAATATAGTCAGAAACTTTGTATGAATTTTTTATTTTACTGAAATTCTCATAATCAAGTTCTGTTGCTTGTCCGTGCCAGCTTCCGTCAGTTTTTATGAAATAACGGACAGCGTAATCTATAAAGCTTGAAACGGAAATTGTTACCGCACATAAAAGGGCAGTTGAAAGAATTATCCCTATTATTGTAACTATAGTACGGGTTTTGTTTTTCTTGAGTGACTGTGAAGTAACCCTGCTGAATATATTCATCTGCGAATCACCTCATCACGTATAATTCTACCATCCTCAATAGCAAGTACACGGTCAGCCTGTAAGGCTATATTTTCGTCATGAGTAATAATTATAAGTGTCTGATTGTATTTCTGATTTGAGAGTTTGAGCAGGTTTATTATTTCCTGACTGTTTTTGCTGTCAAGATTTCCTGTCGGTTCGTCGGCAAGCATTACCGCAGGAGCATTCATCAAAGCACGACCTATTGAAACACGCTGTTGCTGTCCGCCCGAAAGCTGATTAGGCAGATGATTTTCACGTCCTTTAAGCTTGAATATTTCAAGAAGTTCCTGTAAACGTTCCTGATTCACTTCCCTGCCGTCCATAAGTACGGGAAGCGTTATATTTTCCGTAACGTTAAGAACAGGGATAAGATTGTAGAACTGATATACAAGTCCTACCTGCCGCCGTCTGAAAACCGCAAGTTTTTCATCACTCTGTGCATAGATGTCATTGCCGTCCATGTAGACTTTACCGCTTGTTGGCTTGTCAACCCCTCCGAGAATATGCAGGAGTGTTGACTTTCCTGAACCCGACGGTCCTATAATCGCCATAAATTCACCCTGTTTCACGGAAAAAGAAACATCATTCAATGCATGGACTTCATTTTCACCTTTTCCGTATACCTTGCATAGATTTTCTACCCTTAATATTTCCATAATCACACCTCTTTCTATATTATGAATATATTATAATTCTTTAATATGACATGGCAGTGACTTGAAAATAACAAATATGTCACAATAAAAAACGACTGTCTTTTAAAGACAGTCGTAAGATATATTTGTTATTGTGCGGAATAAGAAGCAAGGTATTCTGTAAATTCTATGTATTCTTTGTCTGATGAAAGATAAGCATAATAACCGAGAATAGCGGCTGCGTCTACCGTGTCAACAAGATTATCGTCGTTTACATCTGCGGAAACAGCCTGTCCTGTTTCAAAACTCGGCTCTTTCTCTGCTGAAAGTCTTGCATACTCCATAAGTACGGCAGTTGCATCAACTGTGTCAATAAGACCATCGTTGTTGACATCACCAAGCATACGGTCGGAAACCACAATCTTCTGTTCATTTACTTCCGGTGTTATAGTTACGGAATTTCCTTCATCATCTAAAAGAGATACTTGTGTAGTACGCTGGTCATCATAATCTTCCGATTCTGTGAGAAAATAAATTCTGTATTTTCCCGAAGAAACATCAGAAGCAACTGAAGCATTGAAATATACAAGCGGATAATCGTCCGTTGCATCACTTGTAAGTGGCAAACGTTTGATATTTCCTGACAACATATCTGACATAGGTGCAGTAAATGACATATTCAGTACATTGTATTCCTCGTCAATGGTATTGTAAAAACCGTATTCGGAAGAATCATACGGAGAATTTTCACCGACTTCGGCAGGGTCAATCGCTTCTTCATTCAATTTTATGCACATATCCAAACTTTTGACTTTTGGAGCAACAGTCCAACAGCTTTTTGAGTCATCACGTATGTAAACATTAACACGGATTTTATTTTCTTCTGTTAAATCATTTGTGTTTATGTATACAGTTCCGTTCGGAAGAATGGATATTTTATCATTGTCCTCAACGGAAAAATACATAACCGGTACATAATCTTCTGCTGACTCCGCACTTGTACAGAATGGTGTAACAGCAGACATTGCCAGAACGGCAGCAGTCATAAAAACAGGTATTTTATTCATAATGATTCCCCTTTCTGAAATCAAATAATCTCGGTCATTCTGAGAACGATTTCGGCAACTCTCTTTGCGGCGATTTTTTCAAATTCGTCAAATGACATAGCACCGTCATCATCAGCGTTGTCGGAAATACAGCGTACACTTACATACGGCTTTTCATTAAGGTAACAGCAATGACCTACAGCGGCACTTTCCATGTCCACAGCGTGCGGATTAAGTCTGCTCTGAATTTCAGCCTTGACTTCATTGCTTGAAATAAAAGCTTCTCCCGAAACTATTCTGCCCCTGAAACTGTTTACGGAAAATTCGTCGCAGATTTTTTCAGCCGATTCAATAAGCTTTTCGTCAGCTTTGAAAACTGCACAGTACGGCGGATAGTCGTTAAGGAAATGAGGGTCAAGGTCATGCGGAAGAACTTCTGTGGAAATAACTATGTCACAGACTTTTACATCAGTATTCATTCCTCCTGCGATACCTGTATTTATTACGCAGTCGGGATTGAAATTGTCAATCATAACCTGTGTGCAGAGTGCGGCGTTTACCTTTGCAATACCACAGCAGGCATTTATTATAGTCTTTCCCTTGTACTCGTTCACAAAAAACTCAAATCCTGAAATTTTTTTTGTTTCCGTACCTCCGAGCATTTTTCTTATATCTGCAAGTTCAGACGGCATAGCACCTATTATTGCGATTGTATTCATGTTTACTTCTCCTTTTTATAATAATCTTATTTTATTATATCACATTTCACAAAATAAATCAACAGAAACTTTACATAAAT
>DETU01000014.1 GCA_002362175.1 Ruminococcus sp. UBA3280 | reverse complement strand
CCAACATATTTCCGTCACATTTATACTATAAGAAAATGAAATTATTTTTTCTTCATATACTTTTTATATGCCTTATCAATTTTTTTAATGCATATTTTATGCCATAACTTTAATTTTTTCTTTTTATGTGCTTCTTCACCATTCAGGGCAATCCAATGTGAAGCAATTCCGTTTATGTCTGTAACAGCTATCTCCGCAGGACATTCAGTATATGAACAGAATTCACACTTCATGCACTCCGTCCGTATCCGTTTAAAACCGTTCGGACATTTTTTATCATTCATGCAGTAAACTTCAAGCAAAAGATGATTATAAAACATTATATTCTTCCTTTCAACAAAAATAATTCGGCAGAAGATTTCTCCTGCCGAAATATATTTACCTGAATCTTCCTGCAAGTTCGGTAAGACCTGCGTCAGCAGTACCCTGACCTACAGCGTTGAACTTCCATTCATTGTTATGCTTATAGATTTCGCCGAAAATCATAGCCGTACAACCTGAATAATCATCTGTGAGATTATATCTGCACATTTCATTGTTGTTTCTGTTATCAACAATTCTGATAAATGCATTTTTTATCATTCCGAAATGCTGACCACGCTGTACTGCCTGATAGATATTAACAACAAAAACTATTCTGTCAACACCATAAGGAACTTTTGACAGGTCAACAACAATCTGCTCGTCGTCTCCTGCACCTGCTCCTGTAAGGTTATCGCCCTTATGTACTACACCTCCCGACTCATGACGAAGATGTGCATAATATACTATATCCTGCTTACCGACAAGTTTTCCGTTTGTAAGGAGAAGTGCGGAAGCGTCACAGTCAATTGCACTCTCTTTTCTTGCAAAAAGTCCCTTTTTCTTCTGTGTCTCATCCCAGCCGAGTCCGACAATAACACATGAAAGACCGACATTATCCTTTGACAGACTTATTTTCTGTCCTTTCTGTAAACTTACAGACATTTTAAATACCTCAGTTCTTTCTATTATTCAACGTCTACGCCATAACTTGCACAAAGTGCAGCAAGTCCGCCCTGATAACCGCTTCCGATAGCATTGAATTTCCACTCACCGTTATGCTTGTAAAGTTCACCGAATACAGCGGCGGTTTCAATTGAAAAATCTTCTCCAAGGTCGTACCGGAGAATTTCTTCACCCGTTTCCTCATTGTAGATTCTTATGAAAGAGTTGTTAACCTGTCCGAAATTCTGCCTTCTCTGTTCTGCTTCATGAATGGTAACAGTAAAAGCAATTTTTGTGATTTCAGGCGGCATTTTTGAAAGGTCAATTTTTACCTGTTCGTCGTCGCCTTCACCCGCACCCGTGAGATTGTCGCCGCAGTGAGAAACAGCACCCGACGGGTGATTGAGGTTGCCATAGAAAACGAAATCTTCCGGCTTTGATACCTTGCCGGCATCTGTAAGAAGAAATGCCGAAGAATCGAGGTCAAAAGACGCACCGGTATCAAATGCGTTAACGTCCCAGCCAAGACCGACAATAACTTTTTTAAGACCGGGATTACCCTTTGTGAGACTTATTTTCTGTCCCTTGCTTAAACTAACTGGCATACAAAAAACTCCTTTATATTATATTTTAAACAATCAGCCTGCATCTATTCCGTAATAACCGCAGAGTGCAGCAAGTCCGCCCTGAAAACCGCTTCCGATAGCGTTAAACTTCCATTCACCGTTATGCTTATAGAGTTCACCTACCACAACAGCAGTTTCAATTGAGAAATCTTCTCCGAGGTCGTATCTTACAAGCTCTTCATTGGTATCGTTGTTTACGATTCTTATAAAAGCGTTTGATACCTGACCGAAATTCTGCTTTCTGTTGTCAGCGTCGTAAATCGTTACAGTGAAAGCAATTTTTTCTATATTGGACGGAATTTTCGAAAGATTTATTTTAATCTGTTCGTCGTCACCTTCACCCTCACCTGTAAGGTTATCGCCCATATGTTCAACCGCACCTGAAGAATGTTTCAGATTGCTGTAAAAAATGAATTCGTTATCTGTCGGACATTTACCGTTGTTTCCGAGAAGAAAGGCTGCTGCGTCAAGGTCAAAAGCCGCACCCGAATCAAAAATATTAATATCCCAGCCGAGACCGACCATAATATTTTTAAGACCCGGATTACTTTTAGTCAGGTCAATTTTCTGACCTTTTGATAAATTAATAGGCATAATTCATTACCTCCTTAAAATGATTTTATTTTCTTGAATCAGGCATACTGTATCTTTTGTTGAAATCCTGCTTTATAGCCTGAAGCTTAACCTGGTCCTCCTGACGCTGTTTGCGTGCGTCGTCCTGAATCTGACGTGTTTCGTCGATACCGTTCATGATAGTCTGCCATGACTTTTCAAGAGTTTCAATCTTTATTGAACTTCCTGAAGCCATTCTTGCTATCATCTTGGACTGCTCAACAGTATTATGTGCATTTTTTATAAGCATTTCATTTGTCTTTTCGTCAAGAGCAGAAATAGCGTCTGCCTGAATCTTCTGACGTTTAAGCATCATAGCCTGAGCAAGTGCCTGTTTGAATACAGGGAGAGTAACAATAAACGCGGAGTTGATTTTTCTGACAAGATTCATATTACTGAAAGCCATCATCTTTATCATCGGAACTGACTGCATTGCAATACTTTCAGCAGTTCTTAAATCCTGCGTTCTCTGTTCAAGCATCATGAGAGCCTGTTCAAGATTCTGAATTTCAAACTGTATGGAGGTATCACCCGTTGATGCCATATCCTGTCTGCGTTGTTCAAGATAAGCCTCAATCTCACGACAACCCTGCTCACCTGCGAGAATATACTTTACAAGCTTATGATAATACTCAACATTTGCATTGAACATCTGGTCAAGCTTTTTGTTTGCCTGTTTTATTTCGTCCTCATACTTTCTAAGCTGAACATAAATCTTATCAACCTCGTCGCCCATAGTGTGATACTTGGCAAGAATCTTGTCAAGCTGTTTTTTTGCATTGCCGAAAATTTTCTTAAAAAGTCCGGGATTTTCTTTGATTTCATCAATGTCGAACTTTTCCATAATCTTGCCGAGTGCAACAAGCATTTGTCCTGAATCATCAATCTGACTCATACTCATGCTGTTGAGTACAACATCGGAAGCCTTTGATATTTCGTCTGCTGCGTCTGCACCGAACGAAACAATAGTTGTAAGGTCATCAATTACAATTTCGCTTGCGAGTGCGTCAACTTCGGGAGAACCGACAAGCTCGTTATTCATCTGCTTTCTGTCGGCAACAATATCATACTGCTCAACGACCTCAATTTCAGGTGCGTTTACTTCTCCTGCTGTCTGTGTTGTAGTTGTATCATTGTTCTGTGGTTTTGCTCTTGAAAGGTCAATACCCATTTCTAAACACCTCTTCTGAATAATTTTTTGTGCCATGGCTGGCGTGAACCTGCTGAAATTTTTGAAAAATCCGGTATTTTCAAATCATACATATATTCACCCATCTGATGCTCACTTATTATCGGCATACTGTAATAATTTTCAACATTACAATAACCCGTCGGTATCATGAAAAGCACATCAAATCCCGACAGACTTAAAAACTCCAGAGTAATCGCATCATTCTGTGATATGGCACTGTCGCCCGTATTTATATATATGACTTTAGGATTTTTCTTTGTAAAATCAAAATTCTGTATTCTTCTTACAATGTCCTTATCAAGATTAAGTATAGAAGATATTATTGCATATTCCATGCCGTTTTCAAACGTACCTTTTATTATTTTGCTTTCAATCAGTAACTGGAGTTTGTCAAGAATATAATCCTGCAATTCGTTTCTTAGAATCTTGTACTGATAACAAGGGTGGGTTTTTATTGTGTTTCTTTGAATAACACCGTTTTTAAAGAACAACTGTGCATACTGTGCCACAGGGTTATGCTCCACACGTACAGGAGAATGAGGATTGACAGGGGCTCTGCGGTATCCGTTTATAACAACAGTATCTTCTGTTATAAGACGTTTCACATACTGCCAGTAAGCTTTTACATTGCCGTCCTTTACCCCCGAAACCTTTGAAAAGAAAACGGGTATTCTCACTTCATCATTTTCAGTTGCGAAATTCGGACGGTATTTTAACTCCTGATTCCACATCAGTTCAATTTCCTCAAACATAGTATCAAGTACTATTGCAGAAGCCTTTGAATACTGATGATTTCTGTAAAGTCCCGTATCCTGATACATAAGAGTATCAAGTTCACGTTCCGCATGATATGCCACTGTTCCCGCACGCATTGCAACACCGTCAGGGAACGCATTTATATCAAGCGAGGAATCATAGAAAAATTCCCTTAAATTCGTGTCATTCAAAGCACATTTATGCTGACAGCTCGGATTAAGTATAAGAACATCGGAAGGAAGTCTTGAAAGAAGTGAAAGAAATGCAGAATCACTTTCATTTTTACAACAGCCGAAAAGTACAAAACACGCTGTATCATTCTTTTTCCAATCGGAAAAAAGTGAATTTTCCCACCTTTTCAGCCAGCACAGAACATAAACGCACATATTGACCAATTTGTTTATTGTTATGCCGGATTCCTTTGATTTTTCAATCATAAGTACCGCAAACTGATAACGGATAAGCTGTTGCAGTCCGCTGTCATAAACGAAACTTATATTTTTGGAAAGTTCCGCAACTGCTGTCTGCGGATTACTGTAATTACCTCTTTTTATTTCTGAAAGTTCTTCATATGAAGGTGCGGAAATTTCCCCGTCAACTATTACGAGCTTTCTTTTCTGCAAATTTATTTCCGACTTAAAAGAAATAAGTTCATTTACATAGTCTGCCCTGTTATATACGCCGTTAATCCTGTAAAAAATATTACAAATACTTCCCGACCGGTTTTCTCTTTTATCCAACGGAGTAAGAGCGTCCTCCAGTCCGTCACCTCTTGCCCAGCTGTTTGTAACTATAGTATAGGTTGGTTTCTGTCCGAAAACTCTTTCGGCGTGCATTTTGTCGGCTATTTCCTGTTGCATATGTTTAAGGGAAAAATCGGGAGGAAAAGACTGTCCTGTTTCTTCATATGCAAAGGAAAGTGCTGAATTAGGGTCAGCTTTGAGATAACCGCTGTCGCCGTCGGTCTGAACAAGAACAACATCACAGCCTGCTTTTGAAAGTATTGAAATAAGCATAAGTTCATAAATATTGATAGTTCCGCTGTACAGTATCTTAGGGACATTGTTTTCACCGAGCTTACTTGTAATTCTTTCAAACCTGTAATAAAGCCAGCACATGAATTTGATGTAGGCATTTTTCAGGATATTTTCATTTTTACCCTGTGAAGCAAGATGTGAAAGAGTATCATGAATAGCTCCTGCCACAACAATTCTCTGAGTGTCGTTCATTCTCGGAAGCCATTTTTTAAGACTGACTATAAAAAACGGTTTGTTCATGCTGAAACCGTCGCCCATAGTTTCATAATAATAAGAAAGGTTATTCTGGTCGGCATTTGGAATACGTCCGTCAATTACCACACCGTTTTTTCGTGCTTCTTCATAATACCTGCAAAGAAATTCTCTTATTCTGTCACTGTAGGAATTTATCCTGTAAAAAAATACATTGTTTCCGTTTCTCTGACTTAAACTTAAAAAATAGTCATCAAGAGAATTAAGCTTAATATGCTGAAACAATTTTCATATCACCTCTTGATTTTATTTTCGGCGAAACCAAAGACTGAACCGACAAGTCCGCCGATTATATGTGTCAATTCAGAAATATTGTTTTTCTCAAATACACCGCTGTAAATCTGTTGCCCGATATATATAACCGCAACCAGTATGAAAGTAACGGGAATTTTCCCATTCTGAAAACCTGTGAACGAAGAAAGGAGGATAAAAGCAAAAACAACTCCGCTTGCTCCGAGAAGCTGAACATGAGGGAAGAATATAAAGTTTATAAGACCTGTAGAAAGGGCTGTAACCGCTATAATCATAATCATATCGGCTTTGCCGTACTTTTCTTCAAGCAGAGGACCTATAATGAGAATATACATTATATTACTCATAAAGTGACTCCACGAGGCGTGACCGAATACATGACCGAAAAAACGGACATATGTCAGCGGATTAAGCAGTGACGAACGGTAAACGCTGAAAACCATATGATTACTTGCCTCGTGTGTAAGAATACTCAGCAGGAGCGAGATTAGACATATCGCTGTAAATCCCAGTATAACGGGAGAATTGAAAGATATTTTGTTCTTTAACTTATTCGGATTATTTTTACTCATTGTCCATTCCTCAAAATTCAAAATAAATGCAATTAAATCAGTTACAGTATAGCACACTTTTTATATTATTGTCAAGTATATACAGGAAAATTAATATATTGTTTATTATTCAAGCAACTGTAATAATATATCCTTTATAACATTGTTGTCACCCGTATCTGTTCCCGAAAGATTCACGATATACGAAAACGGTGATACACGCTTGTTCATACTCTCCGAAACATCGTGAAGATTTGAAATTCTGTTGTTTCCCGCTTCTTTTCCGCACAGAATAATCATTCCTTCAACAGAGTCACATTCGTCCAAAGTACTTATGGAGAACAGATATTTATAAACCAGTTCAAGAAGTCTGTCATTTTCAACGGTCTGTGCATAACTGAATTTAGCGTCTATAATCACATACTTTGAAATACCGTTCCTGCTCACTTTAATAAGATAATCAGGAGTATAAGTATTCCCCGAACAGCTTCCTATACTTGCATATCTGTTTCTGTAAAGCATGATATTATTAGGTCTCGGTGTTGAAATCTTACCGTATATTACCGGCTGAAAATAGACTGTTATTTCATAGTCGTCATTGTTGCGGAAAACAAAAGTATTATTATATCGTGTGTTTGAATAAAGCTTTGTTTCTGCATAGGGAAATCTTTTTGTTTTTTCTTCAATAAGAACACAATGCATTTCGTCCTGAATGGTTGCAAGAAGTTTTATCAGACAGTAATATTCATAAATCTTGCTTGTTGAAATAAAACTAAGGAGAAGCTGACTCTTTGAAAAATCATGACCGCCGTAATAAAACCATTCGCATATTTTGGCATAAACCGCCCTGTATGGCATAACAAGACGGAAAGTATCAGTATATTGAGGAGGATAATCTATATATATGTCGTCTGCATCAAGAATTTTTTTATAATCAAAGTAAAGCATCTGAAATCTCTCAATATATTTGTCAATTCTTGTAATATATTCATTAACAGACTTTCTGCTGAGACGGTATATATATATTTTTGATTCAATATACTTGTCTTTTCTTACTACATTGCTATAGGTGGGGGCTTCGGATATATCTTCGCTTGCCTGTTCAAGTACTGAAATCACAGTTGACAAAAAGCCCGTCAAAACACGGTTTTCGTATATATTGCGTGTATATGAAGTACTTGAAATCAGTGTGTTTCTCGGCTGAAAGTGTCTTTTACTGTAAGTTATTCCCGTGTTGTAGTCAACGCCATAAAGTTCTTCAGGGTGTGAAGCAATATACTGAATTGTTTTCGGCGAAACAGAACCAAGCCTGTAAAATTCTCCGACTGATTCTTCCGATACAAGATTAGTTTTCGGAGAGTTCATGAAATACGGATAAAACTGCTCATATACCGCGATTATTCCGTCAAGCACCTCAAACTTATCGTTTATTGTAACATTCTTCTTTTTACGGCTTACAACAGAGTCCATATAATTTTCATAAAGATATGATTCCCCTTTTTCATATATATAGTCAATCATCTGCATGACGTTTCTGTTAAGACTGTTGTCGGTGACCATAATGGAAATGCTGTCGGAGACATACGCCTTTCCCGAAATTATGACTTTTATCTGAACTACTCCGAAACATTGCAGGAAAGGCTTTTCATTTTCTTCACTGAAATAATATGTATTTCTGTGACCTGAACCACGTTTTATCTCTGTTGTTTCGTCGTTTATATAAAATTCGGAAACATACTCCTGATTATCAGGCACGGAAAAAGTATATTTATCATCATTATATATATATATATTGCTAAAAAGCGGATTGGCTGTTTCCTGAAAATATTCCTCCTCATACATAGATACTTCAATACTTCCATGCTTTGATGATTCCAATAATAATTTCATAGAATATACACCTGCCGTCAGGAAAGATACTGACAGTATCCCATATTTCTTGATGAATTTTTCTGCATTTCCTCAACCGCATTTTTTGTCATGTTAAGGTTATTACTTGTACAAATATCAAGAAGTTCATCAAAAAAGTTCTTGTACATTTTTATATGACCGTTGACTTTCGGAAGAAGTTTCTGCATAACGGCATAGTCAAGTGCGATATAATCGGAATCAACTCCGCCCGTACTTTCCATAACGTCCTGTGCGGAACATATATAACGACGTATACTGAGCTGTATTCTCGGACTTACTGCCATTCCGTAATTTTTGAAAAGACTGAATATTTGTTTAAGAAGAAGTTCAAATCTTATATGACCGTCATCATCTGCATCAAAAGCTGAAACAAGGTCTTGCCAGAGTATGCATTCCGACGGAGGAGTGACTTCTTCCTTTATTTCAACATCAGGAAGCTTTATAATCCACGCACGGTCAAGAAGTCGTGGTGAAAGTGTTTCGGTTGTCTGGTCGTTGTTTATGGTTGCGACAAAACGGAGTGTATCGGGGATATAAATGTCATTTTCAAGACCTATATTTATATATGAATCACTGTTATCCGACTTGTCGGCAATCTGCATGAAGTCTGCCCAGTAATATTCCATAGGGCTTAAATTTGCCTCATCAAGCAGAACAACATAAGGAAACGCAGAATTATTTTTTTCTTCATTGAGTATCATAAGAGAATCATAAAGTCTTCGGTTACTCTTGTCGTACTTCTGAGTGAGTGGATTATAATAACCTATCAGGTCTCTTTTTGATGACCAGCCTTTTTCCACTGAAACAGGTATAAAACGACTGCAATTTATATCAGCGGGAATTTTTTCGTCTCCGAAAGAAGCAAGTCCGAGACTTCCGCCTATAATATTGCATACAGAAGTTTTTCCCGTTCCGGGAAGTCCTGAAAATACGGTAAGAAATCCCTGTGTCATACAGATATACATATTAAGTATATCGTTTGTATTGTAATTCCTGTACTGCTTGACATAGTTCACAAGGTAATCACAAAGTTCCTTTCTGCTCCTGTGACTACAGCTTAAAGCTTTTTTTGTCGTATATTCAGCAACTTTGATATAACTTTCCGATTCATGTTTTCTGTTCCATTCTCCTGCTGCTTCAAGCATGGCGTTTGAGATATAAGGGTCAAAAGCTATTCCGACATCGTTCGCCTGCTCCTGAATCGTATTCTTGATTTTACCCTTTAGTTCCTCATTCATCTGCTCCAGTTTTGAATTTTCCTTTGAAAGAAATTTCATGATATTCTGTTGATTTTTAATTTCCTGAGCTATATTGTCATACGAAATAATATTGCTGTACTGTTCTTTAAGTACTGCGATTTTCTTTTCAAGTGCTTCAATCTCCGCATTTTTTTCATTTGCCTTTGAACTTACAACGGGAGTCGCAACAGTTTTTTTCTTTTCAGATTCTTTTATATTCTTGGATTTTTCTTCAAGTTCTTTCTGTAAATTTTTAAATTCATCACTTGATTTTATCATTTCCGACAAAAGTGCTTTTATTTCGTCGTCATTGCTGTAACCCTGAAGAAGAAGTTTTACAATCTGTTTCTGTTCTTCCGTATAACTGCTTACACTAGAAAATAACTTCTTTACCTTTTCCAGTCTTTTTGTTTTCATATCATCGGGAAGATTCCCCGAAAGAAACGGTGAAACCCTGCAAACACGCAGAAATTCATCAAACTCCCCTTTAACAATATTAAAGAAATTGTTTGAAGTATCAGAGAGCATACTTCTTATAAGAATATCGTCTGAAATAATATCTTTCTTATAATTTGAACTGTCTGATATAACGGCAAAATCCGTGCCTGTCGGGTCACTTCCGAACTCCTGTATTTCAATTGTACCGAATGAAAGCTTATTTTCGTCATAACAGTTAAGTAAATAACGTTCTTCGGCAACTTTCGGCTGAATAAAAGTCTTTCCGTCTCTCTTGTCAACCTTATAAGGTCCTGAAATATCATCATCTTCCGACTGACTGAAACTATCTTTTCTACGTTGCAGAAGTACCAGCTCACCCTTTGAAAAATCGTCACTTATTTCAATTTCATCTCTGAAAAGTACTCTGTTAGAAATAAATTCATCAGTTCTTACTACCCTGAAAACACGCAGGTCACTGATTTTCTTAAAGAAAGTGGAAGAATTACGTTTAGTGTCAAATTCTTTCTGTAAATCAATTTTGATATTAACTTCATTCAGTTCACCATTCTTTATATTGATATTTTCTTCCAGTATATCAGTACAGTTAATAGCATAGATAAGATTAAGGTCAAGATTGTCAAGAACTTCCTGAGAACGTTTATTACCTACATAAGAGAGATTTATAGAGCCAAATTTTGGGAATTTTTCGGGAATCTGATACATTTCAACAAGCTTTTTTCCTGAATTACTTACTTCAAGCGTGTACTGCGGTTTAAAATTATAAAAAGTACCTCTTATTTCAATATTTCCTATGTAATAAACAGTCAAATTATCTTTTGATTTTTTCTTTTTTACAGGACTTTCAGTCTTTACAGGCAATAAAGGCGGTTTGTTTACTGCTACAGAAGCAACAGTCATTTCAAGAATATCAGCTGTTTTCTGAACAGCTACAGATTCATTTTCAATATTGTTATCAGTATCTTCTTCATCTTCGGTTTCTCCTCCGCTTTCTTCTTCGCAATTATCATAATTTACAGAAATTGTCTTTTTAAATTCGTCGGACTTAATAAAATCAGATGTTATTTTCTGCCCAAAAGTTCCGTCACAGCATTTTTTTAAAATAAGAACCGTATTTATAATACAGTTTTCAGAATTATATGATGACAAAATTTTTTCATATTCTGTATTTTCCGAAAATATCATACTGCTTTTCTGATAATTATAAACAGCGTCTGCAAATGTACTTGCCGACATATTCAGAGCCATTATTATTTTACCCTCAATTCTCTTTTCTTTTTTCACTTTCCGCTTTACGTCTCTGCTAAGCTGATTCAATGCAAAATTAATTACTTCTTCAGGCAACTTCATGTAAAATTTAGATATAAGGGATATCTGTCCTACATTACACATATTATTCTTATGGGTGGCAACAAGTTTTGATGACATAAAAACATCACGTCCTTAATAATTTTTTTCCTATTTTT
>DETU01000087.1:1824-18683 GCA_002362175.1 Ruminococcus sp. UBA3280 | reverse complement strand
TAAATGTCAAGACTTTTTATGCAAAAATATTATAATTTCCAAATGAATAAAAAAATGTTATTTTTTTCACAAAGCTGTCATACTGTTGACTTACATTTTACACGTAGAAGTTATATTATCTAACCCAGTTAGATAAAAAGGAGGGATATTTTATGGCGAACCGTGAGTATACTGTAAGTGTTATGAAAAGGCTTCACGAAAAACCGCCTGAGGACGCTTTTCGAAAATTCAATGACGACAACGCCGGCATAAACTGTATGCTCAGATATCTTGAACAAGTCGGCAGACCTGTTTCGGCAGGAGAAATAAGCGGATATATGCACGTAAGCACGGCAAGGGTTTCTGTTTTATTACGCAAGATGTCGGAAAGAAATTTCATAATACGTGAAAATAGTTCAAAGGACGCAAGACGGCTGATGATTTCGCTTTCCGAGCAGGGCAAAGCCGAATTTACAAGACGCAGCGAGGAAATGGTTGATATTTTCGGAAGAATTATCGACAAAATAGGCAAGGAACGAATGGAGGAGTTTATAAGCATTTCAGATGATATAAAAACTATTATAAATGAAGAAATGAAAAAGTTTATAAAAGATTAATTTCAACAGATTGTCTAACTGTGTTAGCAATCGGAAAGGCGGATATTTTATGAAGATTTTCAAAAACCTGAAACTCCGTGACGTATGCTGTATACTGATATGTGCGGTTCTGGTTGTAGTTCAGGTATGGCTTGACCTTACAATGCCTGACTATACGCAGAAACTCACGGAATCGGTTTCGGCAGGCGAGATAGATATGGGAGTAGTCATGCAAAACGGCGGAATGATGCTTCTTTGTGCTGTCGGAAGTATGGCGGCTGCTATGTTCTGCGGATTTTTTGCTTCACAGGTTGCGGCAAATTTTGCAAAGACCCTGCGTGAAAAGCTTTTCGGTCATATACTTAAATTTTCAAATTCAGAGATAAACAAGTTTTCAACACCCAGTCTCATTACAAGAACAACAAACGATGTAGTACAGCTACAGATGTTTATTGCAATGGGTATGCAGATGCTGATTAAAGCACCCGTTACTGCAATATGGGCAATTGCCAAAATTTCCACGTCAAGCATTGAGTGGACAACAGCTATACTTGTATGTGTCGGAATTATCGTTGTTACAATTTTAATGCTTTTACTGCTTTCATATCCTAAGTTTAAGTCTATTCAGAAACTCACCGACAACCTTAATGATGTAACCCGTGAAAATATAAGCGGTGTAAGGGTTGTACGTGCTTTCAATGCGGAAAAGTATCAGGAAAAGAAATTTGATAAGGTAAATACGGCAATAACAAAGAATCATCTTTTTACAGCTCGTGTAATGGGTATTATGATGCCTGTCATGACTATGGCGATGAGTGGGCTTACGCTTGCGATTTACTGGATAGGTGCATATCTTGTCAATAAAGCTGAAATAGTGGAACGTGCCGAAGTTATCGGAAATATGGCTGCGTTTACACAGTATGCACTTCAGGTTGTGGGAGCATTTATGATGCTTGTCATGATATTCATTATCATGCCGAGAACTATGGTATCTGCAAAACGTATCAATGAAGTACTTGAAACAGAGCCGTCAATAAGCTATAATAATGAAAAACTCACAACATCAGGCAAAGGAAAGATTGAGTTTAGAAACGTTTCTTTTGCATATTCAGATTCGGGAAAACCGTGTCTGAGAAATATAAGCTTTGAGATTGAACCGGGTGAAACATTTGCAATTATCGGTGCAACGGGTACAGGCAAGTCAACGCTTGTGAATCTGATACCGAGATATTATGACGTTACAGGCGGTGAAATTCTCATTGACGGTAAAAATATAAAGGAATATTCCGAAGAACAGCTTGAAGAAGTTGTTTCCGTCGCTCCGCAGAAAGCTACTCTGTTTTCAGGTGATATAAAGTCAAATATAACTTACGGCTGTACAGAGGACGTTAAGGACGATGATGAAAGAATCAGACGCTCGCTTGATATATCAAAATCCGATTTTGTGAACGGTCTTGAGGAGGGTATTCACTCCAAAGTCGCACAAGGAGGCACAAACTATTCGGGCGGACAGAAACAGCGTCTTTCAATTGCAAGAGCTGTGTTTAAAAATTCACCTGTAATGATTTTTGACGACACTTTTTCCGCACTTGACTATAAAACAGATATGCTTGTAAGAAAATCCCTCCGTGAACAGCTTTCGGATACGACTGTAATTATAGTTGCACAGAGAATAGGTACTATCAAAAATGCAGATAAAATACTTGTCCTCCATGACGGCGAAATTGCAGGGCTTGGAAAACATGAGGAACTTCTTGAAAGTTGTCCGATTTATAAGGAAATTGCACTTTCACAGTTATCCGAAGAAGAATTAGCAGGAAAGGAGCGTGCTTAATATGCCACCTATGAGACCGATGATGCGGGCAAATCAGCACCCTGAAAAAGCTGATTTGGGAGCAATAAAGAAAATACTCGTATATTGTAAATGTTATCTTCCTGCAATTATCGTTGCAATTATTTTTGCCGTCGGCGGTTCTGTAGCCACTATTATAGGACCTGAAAAAATCAGCGACCTTATGAACGAAATCACAGCAGGAATCGTTACGGGTATTGATACGGGAGCAGTTGAAAAAATATGTTTCACACTTGTTGCGATTTATGCAACGGGTGCGGTTCTCAATTACGGACAGCAGTTTATTACGGCTACCGTAACCCAAAGAACTTCAAAGCGTCTCCGTACAGATATTGACGAAAAAATAAACCGCCTTCCCCTTAGTTATTTTGATACTACTACAAAGGGCGATATTCTTTCAAGAGTTACAAATGACGTTGATACTATCAGTCAGACCCTTTCACAGAGTTCTGCTAATTTAATCAGTTCGCTTGCTCTCTTTGTCGGAGTAATATACAAGATGTTCCGCACAAACTGGATTCTTTCACTTGTTACAATAGTATCATCACTTCTCGGATTTGTTTTCATGTCGTTTATTCTGAAAAAATCACAGAAGTATTTCAATCGTAAACAGGCAGACTTGGGTATTATGAACGGACAGATTGAAGAAATTTACACAAATCATAATATTGTCCACGCTTTCGGTGCTAAGTCTCAGGAAAAGAAAAAATTTGACGAAGTAAACAATCGCCTTTATGATTCCAACTGGAAATCACAGTGGCTTTCAGGTATGATGCACCCTGTTATGCAGTTTGTAGGTAATCTTGCATATGCTTTGATTTTTATAGTAGGCGTTATATTCATTGTAAACGAAAATGATGCCGTTACACTCGGTACTATTATGGCGTTTGTAATCTATGCAAGACTTTTTTCCCAGCCTCTCGGTACATTTGCACAGTCGCTTACTTCCATTCAGCAGGCTTCCGC
Source organism: Ruminococcus sp. UBA3280 (assembly GCA_002362175.1). Lineage (GTDB taxonomy): Bacteria > Bacillota > Clostridia > Oscillospirales > Ruminococcaceae > Ruminococcus. Next base: position 15,290 of record DETU01000087.1, on the reverse strand, counting down.
AGCATCAAAGCGTGTTTTTGAGATGCTTGAAGCCGAGGAACAGACAGACGAATCATCTAAGACTGAAAAAATCAGCAATGTTAAGGGAGAAGTTGAGTTCCGCAATGTAAAATTCGGTTATTCTCCTGAAAAGACAATTATACATGATTTTTCCGCAAGTCTCAAAGCAGGACAGAAAGTCGCCATTGTAGGACCTACCGGAGCAGGTAAGACAACTATGGTAAACCTGCTTATGCGTTTCTATGAAATAGACGGCGGTGATATTCTTATTGACGGAGTATCAACAAAGTCGATAAAGCGTGAGTATGTTCATGATATGTTTGATATGATATTGCAGGATACATGGCTTTTTAACGGCACTATCCGTGAAAATCTCGTCTATAACAAAGAGAACGTTACAGACAGGGAACTTGATGAAGCTTGTGAAGCTGTAGGTCTGAAGCACTTTATTGAAACACTTCCGCAGGGTTATGATACTGAACTTAATGAATCCCTTAACCTTTCCGACGGTCAGAAACAACAGCTTACTATTGCAAGAGCCATGATAAAAGATGCACCTATGCTGATTCTTGATGAGGCTACCTCCTCTATTGATACAAGAACAGAGCTTGTTATTCAGAAAGCTATGGATAAACTTACAGTCGGCAGAACGTCATTTGTAATTGCACATCGTCTTTCAACCATTAAAAATGCTGACATAATTCTTGTAATGAAAGACGGCGATATAATTGAACAGGGCAGTCACGACGAACTTATTGCAAACGGTAATTTCTATGCGGAATTATATAATAGTCAGTTTGTTGTTGCCTGAATAAAAACAGCAAGCCGTCCCCGATGAAATGGAACATGGGACGGCTTTTTGTGCTGTGTAGGAAATTTAAATTATTTCGGTTTATGTCCGATATTAATATTATATCATTTAATCATGATTTTTACAACATTCTATTTTAGTATAGTTTGTCGTATATTGTATAATATAAGCGGGATTTTACTTTTCTTTCGGAACCGATAAATAATCGGCAATATTTCTGTTTACGTCTTTTGTACACTCACCCATGAGTTGCAACGCACGGGAATATATAATATATTCGTCCCACAGATATTCAAGAAGAGTAACTTGCAAAAGACTTTTTGTTTCTGTGTCGCCATACTCCGCAAATTCCTCATACATACTGAAAATTTTTTTAAGCAGAGAATTTGTTTTGTAGTCGTTCTGTTTAAGAAGTCGGGAGACAAGCGGATTCAGAATGTTACCGAAAAGACAGTGCGGAAGATTTTCGCCGAGCCATTCGTTTTCGGCAGTTATCAAATCTTTTAATTCAGGAAATCTTGAACAAAAAAAATCGCAGTCAAGAGAATTATAATTTATAGTCATCGATGCTATTCATTACAGGAATATCGGCAATTGGTGTTGACTGGTCTGATTCCATGTCAAAAGTACCTCCGAATGCACCAAAATCAGCATTAAAACGGTCAACTTTTCTGACATTTGTTTGTTTAGCCTTTACCATTTTCGGCGGAGGTGTCGGAGTAGGAACTTCAGGTTTTGGCGGTTGCGGAGGGTCGGGTTTCGGGAGCGGAGGAGGCACAGGAATATTATTATTGTTATTATTACTGTTATTGTTGCTTGTATAATATAAGAACTTATCCTGCGGTTTTTCGGTAACGGGCGGTATACTGTTCTGACGCTGATAAACACTCTGACTTTTCGGGAAACTTGCCTGTTGATAATGCACACTCTGATTCTGCGGAAAATTCACCTGCTGAGAATACATACTGTTATTCCTTTGTGATATGTTGATACTTCTTGTACTGTTAACCGGTATCTGTTCCAAAACAGCTTTATTTTCGGTATTTGATTCTTCTGACTTATTTTTTGTACTGTTTATATCACGGAAAGAACACCTGCTGTTATATGAAACAAATTTTTGTGTATTGCTTTTTTGCACGGAAATCTGTCCGTTAATATCTCTGAAATTCATGTTTTACACCTTCTTAAAGTCTCGGGTCAACAGGTTCGCTTTCAAACGCCAGTACACCGAAAACACATTCATGTACTCTGTAGAGAGGTTCATTCCGCACAAACCTTTTCAGTGATTCCATACCCAGTGAAAATTCTTTCAGTGCAAGGACTCTCTTTCTTGAAAGAGAACGTTTTTTCAGTCTTTTCAGGTTGCTCGGTTCAAGATATTCAGGACCGTAAATAATTCTAAGGTATTCACGTCCTCTGCATTTTACAGCAGGCTGTAAAAGTTTTGTACCCTGTTTTGCCGTGTAGTATTCAGGTTTTACAACCATTCCCTCACCGCCTGACGCAGTGAGTTCTTCCCACCATTTCACACCGTTTTCAACACTTGTTTCGTCCTCTGTATCAACGCATATATACGGAGTAGCCATAAAAACAGGGTCATTTCCGCTGATATATTTTTTAATTGTTTCCATGTGCCATATATGCTGTTGATTGTCAAAAGTTTTTCCCTCCACTGCGAGTATATGGAATGGTGCAATTCTGAAATCTTCGGTTGATTTTACTGTCCAGCAGTATTCCCTGTAGGAATCAATGTACTTGTCGACAGCATCTCTTTTGAAACGGAACTTTTCAAGAACTTCATTCAGGTCTGTATTCTGTCCTGAAGTTTTTTCATCGACTTCATAGGCGTTATTTGTTCGCTGACAGGCTTTTTCAAGCAGTTCAACTGCTGAATTGAGTACGCTGTGTCCTGCATTTCCGACGGGGGCATACTGTGTTCTTATAAGTCCCTGTGCCTTTTCAGACCATGGCATAAGCTCTGTATCAAGACAAACCCAATCCGTTTTGAAGTCATTCCAAAAATTGTTATCTGTAAGAACTTTGTCAAGCCTTTTAAGCAGTTCCTTTTCCGTTTCTGCGTTGTCAAAAAAACGTCTGCCTGTTCTTGTGTATATAATACCGCAAGTTCCGTCATTTATGCCAAAACGTCTTTCAGCGGTTTCCGTACTATGACAAAGAACTATTACAGCTCTTGAACCCATGTGCTTCTTTTCACAGACTACATTTTTTATACCGTTTTTTCTGTAGTATTCAAAGGCTTCGAGCGGGTGTTCAAGCCATTCGTCAATTTTACTTGTTTCGCACGGCGACATAGTAGGCGGTAAATAAATAAGCCAGTGTGGGTCGGCGGCAAAACGTGACATTATCTCTAGTGCGGCAGCAGCGTTGTTTTCATCTATGCTTACGGACGGAATAAGTTCTGTTGTAAGATGCATTTTTCCCTGAAAATCACCGACTGTAAGCATATCACCCATATCAGAATTGTTATTTGCATCAAGAGGTTTTACGGGTTCGTAGTACTGTTCATGTGCGTCAACGCTTATAAATTCTTTTTCAGGATAACGCATGGCGGTAAGTTTTCCGCCGAAAACACAACCTGTATCAATACAGAAAGTACCGTTTACAGCCTGTACTTCATTTGAGGGTGTATGACCATATACAATAGTGGCACGTCCTCTGTAGTCGGAAGCCCAGTCAAGACGCACGGGAAGTCCAAATTCATCGGTTTCTCCTGTAGTTTCGCCGTAAATACAGAACTCTCTTACACGTGAAGAACCACGTCCGATATATTCCTGCTTTATTCCTGCATGGGACACGACAAGTTTTCCGTCGTCAAGAACATAGTGACTTATAAGACTGTCCATGAAGTCGTGGACTTCTTTTCTGAAGTCGTCACTCTGCTGTGAAAGTTCTTCAGCTGTTTTGTCAAGACCATAGGTAAGCTGTACTTTTTTTCCGTTCAGATACTTCACAAGTTTTACATCATGGTTTCCGACAACCGCAAGTGCGTTTCCCGATTTTACCATGTTAATCGCAAGTTTGAGAACTTCTGTATTATTCGAACCTCTGTCACAGAAATCTCCGAGAAAAATGACTTTTCTGCCGTCGGGGTGAACAGGTATATCGTTTTCGTTTCGGATATATCCGAGTTTGTCAAGAAGTTCATTAAGTTCGTTGTAACAGCCGTGAATATCGCCGATAATGTCAAAAGGACCGTGTTCGTCCTGCTTGTTGTTCCAGAGCTTTGTACGGACAATTTCGGCGTTTTCAATATCTTCAACAGAATTAAGTACATATACGTATCTGAATCCCTCACGTTTAAGATTTTTTATACTTCTCCGCAGGTCATTGCAGTGACTGCGGATAACTCTTTCAGGAAAACCACGGTTTTCACGTGCATTATTTCTTTCAATGAGAACTTTTTCAGGCAGATTGAGAACTATTGCAACACTGTGTACATTCTGCTCACGTGCGAGATTAATAATCTGTTTTCTTGCCGACTGCTGTAAATTTGTAGCGTCGATTACAGTAAGTTTCATGAGTTCAAGACGCTTTTTTGCTGCATAGAAAAGCAGGTCAAAAGCTTCATGAGAAACGTTCTGATTGTTTTCGTCGTCCGAAATCATGGCACGGAAAAAGTCAGATGACAATACTTCCGTAGGTTTGAATTTTGTATTTGCAAAGGTTGTCTTTCCGCTTGAAGTTGCCCCGACCATTGCAACAAGGGCAAATTCAGGTATTTCTATACGCATTTTGTGAACACTCCCATCTGTGTAGGTGTACCGTGATTTTCGTCATAATCGCCGATACCGCTTATTTTAACCGTATATCCGAATTTTTCGCATATATGTTCAGTCCACTTTCTGAACTCTTCTCTCGTCCACTCAAAACGGTGGTCGTTATGACGCAGTGAATCAGTTTTAAGAAACTCATAGTTTTCGTTGTATTCCCTGTTGGGAGTAGTGATAACTACTGTTTTAGGTTCTGCAAACTCAAAAACCGCACGTTCAAAAGCAGGTATTCTTAGTGGTTCGATATGTTCTATTACTTCAATTACACACGCACAGTCATAACCGGAAAAACGTTTATCCCTGTAAGTAAGTGAAGCCTGCATAAGAGTAAGCTTGTTTTTTCTGTAAGACTGCATGGTATCATAGTGAAGTCTTGTTTTAGCTTTTTCGAGTTCATGAATTGAAACATCTGCGGCGGTTACTTTCTGTATTTGTTTTTCGTTGAGGAGAATTTTAGTCAGGCGACATTCTCCGCACCCAAGGTCTATAACACTTGTCGCACCGCTTTCAAGAACAGCATTTTTTACAGCCTCCATACGCTGAGTATTGAGGGAAATCGTGCGTTCCTTTACTTCTTCGGAAACGTTTTCGTCTGTCGTCTCATCGTCTGTCGGTTCACTTTCAAGCAGATGGTCAATTGCTCTATGTGCATAACTTTTTTTCATAAGGAAATAGCGGTAAACTATTTCATCACGTGCAGGGTGAGAAGCAAGCCATTCACCGCCGTGGGAAAGAAGTTTGTCAATTTCGTCCTCACTGATGTAATAATGTTTCTGTTTGTCAAAAACGGGAATAAGCACATAGATATGATTAAGCAGGTCGGAAAGTTTTACAGTACCGCTTATTGTAATGTTTATATACGGACTTTCTCCCCATTCTTCAAATTTACTGTCAAGTATTGTCTTTGAAGTTTGGACGGTATATCCGAGTGGTTCAAAGATTTTTCTTGCAAACTCGTCTTTTCCCTGAATCATGTGAATACAGGTGGTAAGTTTAATGGGACTGTCTGCAAGTTCCTGTTTCTTATCGCATCTACCGTTCATGGCAGTGCCGAAAATACGTGAAATTGCCGTACTCATAAAAGAAGAAGCAGTATACGGACGGTCGTTGACATAGTCAAAAAGTCCGCCGTTCTTAGAACCGAGTTTACCTTTTGCGAGGTCTATCGGGTTGATGTCAAGCAGTAAAGCGACTGTAGTGCGTTCGTCCGAGACTTCGGGATAAAAGACGTAAGCCATTCCCGAATTAAGTTCAAACTGCTGTGAACGGTAAGGATTTTTGTGCAGCAAATAGCCCAAATCCTGTGTATTCTGTCCTTCATACGTGATAGTTAAAAGCAAATATTTTCACTCCTTTAAAAAATTTTCCTCCATAGCTGAAATAATTATATCATAAATTAAAGTAATGTGCAATAAATTTGTGATAGAAATTTTAAAATAGGTATTGAAATCCATAGATAAAAGTGATAAAATAGTTTTCGGTATAAAAATTTTGTAGAAAGAGAGTGATTTTTCATGGACAGAATATCATTTTTTAGGGATTTGGCGATAATAATCGTATCGGCAAAACTATGCGGACTTATTGCCCAGAAACTCAAAGCACCGCAGGTGGTAGGTGAAATTATAGCAGGTCTGCTGATAGGTCCGAGTTGTTTGGGAATTTTAGGCGGTGCGGACTATGCAGGTGCTGAATACCTTTCATTACTTTCTGAAATCGGTGTTGTAATGCTTATGTTCGGAGCAGGACTTGAAACAAACATGAAAGACCTGCTGAAAACAGGACCTAAAGCTTTACTGATAGCTTGTATTGGCGTATTTGTTCCGCTTGCAGGCGGTACGGTTCTTTACGGAAGTTTTTACGGATTCGGAGCTGTAGGAAGTGAAAGCTTTTTCAGAGCTGTTTTTATCGGTACTATAATGACGGCGACTTCTGTAGGAATTACTGTTCAGACTCTTAAAGAACTCGGTCACCTTAAAGAAAATATAGGAACTCTTATTCTCAGCAGTGCGATTATTGATGACGTTATAGGAATTATAGTTCTTACTTTTGTTATAGGTTTCAAGAATCCCGATTCAAAGCCATCGGACGTACTTATAAATACGGGACTTTTCATTGTGTTCAGTTTCGGTGTCGGATTCCTTACTTATTACTTATTCAAGTTTATAGACAAGAAATATCCTCATCAGAGAAGAATCCCAATACTTGGGCTTGCAATGTGTATGTTTATGGCGTTTGCGGCTGAGGAGTTTTTCGGGATAGCCGACATAACAGGTGCTTATGTTGCGGGTCTTATTCTTTGCAGTCTTAAAGATTCAGACTACATCGCAAGAAAAGTTGACATAAATTCCTATATGCTTTTCGGACCTGTTTTCTTTGCAAGTATCGGTCTTAAAACTGAATTTAGTGGTTTCACAAAGGAACTGCTGTTGTTTTCGATTGGATTTGTACTTGTCGCACTTCTTACAAAAGTAATCGGCTGTGGACTTACCGCAAAGCTTATGAAATATAATTTAAGGGATAGTCTTAAAGTAGGTGTCGGAATGATGACAAGAGGTGAAGTGGCACTTATCGTTGCACAGAAAGGGCTTTCCGTCGGTATGCTTGACGCAAAATATTTTGCTTGTGTAATTCTGCTTATTATTGTTTCGTCCGTAGCAACTCCGATTATACTTAAATGTCTTTATAAATCAGACGGTACTCCTGAAGAACAACCGGCAGGATAATTTATATTCCGTATTGACTTTTTAAAAGATATATGGTATAATCTTAAAAGACAGTTCGTTTGCACCATCCTGTCTTAAAACAAAACTACGGGCATTATATTGTTTAAACTTAAAGATTTAAAATTATAATGCAGTCAGGAGCTTTTTCTGACTGCATTTTTTGAAAAGAGGAATGATAAATGTATTATCTTAAAACTTCGGCTTCTTTTGATTCAGCACATTTTCTTGCAGGATATGAGGGAAAGTGTGCCAATATTCATGGTCACCGCTGGACGATTGAAGTGAGTGCAGAGGGCGAAAGTTTACAGTTATCAGGTACAAAAAGGGGTATGCTTGTTGATTTCGGAGACCTGAAACATGAAGTCCGTGCGGTTGCCGACAGTTTTGACCATGCACTTATTTACGAAAAAAATACGCTTAAACCTGCAACTGTTCAGGCACTCAATGACGAAAATTTCCGTCTTATTGAAGTTGATTTCAGACCTACAGCCGAAAATTTCGCATATTATTTCTATAAGAAATTTTCCGAAAAGGGTTTCAGAATTGCAGAAGTTACAGTTTATGAAACACCCGATAACTGTGCCGTTTACAAGGAGGAAAAATGATTCTTTATCCTGTTGCAGAAAAATTTGTGAGTATAAACGGAGAGGGGAAACGGGCAGGGGAACTTGCTGTTTTCATACGTTTCAGAAAGTGTAATTTAAGATGTTCTTACTGCGATACAAAGTGGGCAGACTCCGATGACTGTAAAGCCGAAATGCTTTCTGCGGAAGAAATTACGGAATATATTATCGGTACGGGAGTTAAAAACGTAACGCTTACAGGCGGTGAACCGCTTTTACAGACTGATATATATCGTCTTATTGAAATGCTTATGAAGAATGAATGTCGTGTTGAGATAGAGACGAACGGAAGTATTTCGGTTCAGGAACTAAGTAAAAAAGATTATCGTCCTGATTTTACACTTGATTATAAACTGCCGTCAAGCAATATGGAAAACTTTATGCTTACTGAAAATTATGATTATCTTTCAAAAAACGACGTTGTTAAGTTTGTCGCAGGAAGTATTTCCGATTTGGAAAAGGCGGTTGAAATAATTGAAAGGTTTTCCCTTACGGAAAAATGTACTGTTTATTTCAGTGCGGTTTTCGGGAAAATAAGTCCTGCGGAGATAGTGGAATTTTTAAAGGAAAAGAAACTTAATAATGTCCGTTTGCAGTTGCAGTTACATAAATTTATATGGAGTCCGGACAGAAAAGGAGTTTGATTTTTATGGATAAGAAAGCAATAGAATATCATATAAGGGGACTGCTTGAAGCTATAGGCGAAAATCCCGACCGTGAGGGACTTAGGGAAACACCGAAAAGAGTAGCAGGAATGTTTGAGGAGGTTTTTGAGGGTATTTCATATACTAATCATGAAATTGCCGAGATGTTCGGGAAAACCTTTGAAGAGTCCGCAGACGATACACAGACGGCAGTTGTTATGAAAGACATAACGGTTTTCAGCTACTGTGAGCATCATATGGCTTTGATGTACGATATGACTGTTAACGTTGCATATATTCCGAAAGGTCGTGTGCTTGGTCTGAGCAAGATTGCACGTATATGTGATATGGCAGCAAAAAGACTACAGTTGCAGGAGCGTCTCGGGCGTGACATTGCCGAAATTATTTCAGAAGCCACAGGTTCATCGGACGTTGGTGTAAAAATAGTTGGTTCACATAGCTGTATGACTGCAAGGGGCATAAGAAATGCGTCATCAAAGACTGAAACAAGGACTTACTGCGGAGCTTTCAAGGAAAAAAGAGATTTGCAGGAGTTGCTTGACTGACAGACAATATTTTAAATTGAGGGAGGAAATTTTTTATGAAAGCACTTGTACTTTTCAGCGGAGGCGTTGACAGTTCAACCTGTCTTGCAATGGCGGTTGATAAATACGGAGCAGAAAATGTCATTGCACTTTCCGTATACTATGGACAGAAACATGACAAGGAAATTAAATGCTCTGAAAAAATTGCGGAATATTACGGTGTTAAGCTTAAAACACTTGACCTTGCTTTGATATTTGCGGATTCCGACTGTTCTTTGCTGTCAGGTTCAAAAGACGATATACCGCAGGAAACGTATGCGGAACAGCTTGAAAAAACAGACGGCAAACCCGTTTCCACATATGTTCCTTTTAGAAACGGTCTTTTTCTTGCCACCGCCGCAAGTATAGCACTTTCTAATGACTGTTCTGTAATTTATTACGGAGCTCACAGTGACGATTCAGCAGGAAATGCTTACCCTGACTGTTCGTCCGATTTCAATGACGCTATGAACAAGGCTATATATCTCGGAAGCGGTAAACAGCTTGAAATTATCGCACCTTTTGTAAACCTCACAAAAGCCGACGTTGTTAAGAAAGGTCTTGAACTGGGTGTGCCGTATGAACTGACATGGAGTTGTTATGAGGGCGGTGACAAACCTTGCGGAGTATGTGGAACTTGCCGTGACAGAATATCAGCATTTGAAGCTAATGGTGTTACAGACCCACTTATGATAAAATAGATATTATCTGTAAAATTATAATGAAAATATCAGATATGATAATCTGCATTTCAGATTAATATTTTTTGTGACGGGGGAAAAATAGTATGTACAGAAATTATATTATTGTGAAAAAGGAAGATATAATTACGTCGGGAGTTACAGGAGAATCTTTAGGAAAACACAGATATATTGTGTATGTAAGTTCGAAAGATATGAACTGGAAAGTGCGTATAAATGCTGAATTTTACGAAGATGATGACGGGAATTATATCTGCTGTTCATCTTATGAAAGAGGAATTTGCAGAACGATTGAGGAGTTCAGAAATATGACAGCAGAAGAAATAGAAAATGAAGCATATGGTGCATACATGGACGGTGCGAGATAAAAAATAAATGCAATACTGCATTAGAAATATGGAGGCTATTATTATGGATATGAATTTCCGTGACGAAATGAAAAAAATGTTTGAGGAGGTAATGGGCGAGATTAAAGCAGGTACTTCCGATTTTTTCGATGACAAGAAAGAGACAGAAAAAAACGGTACACGTTCTGATGAAGGTTTACAGAATCTCGGAAACAAGGACACAAAGTATGCCACGGACTACGCACCCGAAGTACTTGAGACTTTTGACAACAAGCACCCTGACCGTGACTATTTTGTAAAGTTCAATTGTCCTGAGTTCACAAGTCTTTGTCCGATTACGGGACAGCCTGACTTTGCAACTATTTATATATCGTACATTCCTGATATAAAGATGGTTGAAAGTAAGTCACTGAAACTTTACCTGTTCAGTTTCCGTAATCATGGTGACTTTCACGAGGACTGCGTAAACATCATCATGAACGACCTTATTAAACTTATGAATCCGAAATATATTGAAGTGTGGGGAAAGTTCCTGCCACGTGGCGGAATTTCAATTGACCCTTACTGCAATTACGGCAGACCCGATACAAAGTGGGAAAAGTTAGCATGGGAAAGACTTTCACACCATGACCTTTATCCTGAAAGTGTAGATAACAGATAATTTTTTAAAGGAAAGTGTTTTCCAAAGGAGATAACATGAAAAATTTCAGAAAAAGTATTTTCGCCGTTCTGACAGCCTCAATGATGCTGACGGGTTGCGGACAGATTGTACAGAATATGCAGGATATTCCCGTTATGAACGAACAGCCGACCAATCAGACAGAAACTCAGTCGTCGGAAGATAATGTAAGTACTTCGTCTGTCGGCGGATATGTTGCAGGGAGTGTTGTAACAACATCTTCTGTTTCGGGAAATAAAGTTGTTTCGTCTGTGACAACCACAGGAGAAATTTCAGGAACGGCAACAACAAAACAGTTAACCACAGGTCATATTGTCGGCGGGACTACTACTGCGAGAAATAATAGTTCAGCAGGTACAAAAGGTACTACTCATGTGGTTCCCGTAAATCCTAACGCAAGTACAAAAGCAACTACCGCAAAGACAACTGCAAATCTTCCGTCGTCAACAACAACTACAGCTGTTACCGTAATTACAACAGTACTTACCACTACAGCCGTAACAACAACCGTTACAACTGCTCCGCCACACGAAATCAAGCCTTCAAATCCGCAGGAACTTCTTGAACAGATGACGCTTGAAGAAAAGGTTTATCAGATGTTTATGGTAAAGCCTGAACAGCTTACAGGTGTTTATCCTACGACTGCTTCGGGAGAAACAACCAAAAACGCTATAGAAGATTATCCCGTAGGTGGAATTATATATTTTGCTGATAATCTTGTTTCCGTTCCGCAAACAAGGGATATGCTTTCAAACGTTCAGCAGTATGCAAAGGAATCAAGTGGTGTCGGACTGTTTACGGCTGTTGACGAGGAGGGCGGAACAGTTGCTCGTGTGGCACAGAAACTCGGTACAACGTCATTTTCAAATATGGAACATTACGGTGAAAGCAATGATGCAGGTACTGCTTACAACATAGGTTATACTATCGGTTCGGATTTACATAATATCGGATTTAATCTTGACTTTGCACCTGTTGCAGATGTTAATATAAATATATATAATGAACTCGGAAGCCGTATTTTCAGCAGTAATCCGTATGTTGTGGCAAATATGGCTACAAGTGTGGCTACAGGACTTCAGGACGCAGGTGTATGTGCAACTCTCAAACATTTCCCCGGATTAGGTGCAGAGGACGGCAATACACATGATGATTCATTTGTTATTATTGACAGAACTGTTGACCAGCTCCGTGAAACTGAATTTGTACCTTTCAAAAGCGGAATAAATGCAGGTGCGGATTTTGTTATGGTAAGTCATCAGATTGTGACGGGATTCGGTGACAATCTTCCTGCCGACCTTTCATATACAGCCGTTACGGAATATCTCCGGAATGAACTCGGATTCGACGGAATAGCTATTACCGACGCACAGCAGATGAACACTATTTCAACGGTTTATTCGTCAGGTGATGCGGCTGTGATGTCCGTAAAGGCAGGAATTGACATTATTTTAATGCCCGAAGATTTGCAGTCAGCAGTAAATGCTGTATGTAATGCGGTAAACAGTGGTGAGATTTCGGAATCAAGAATAGACGAAAGTGTTATGCGTATACTCAATCAGAAATATGAGCTTGGTTTGTTTTCATGAGAAATAAAAAGACGTTACATAATATCATTGTTGTAATATCAGTTTTGGTTGCTTTAGTTGCTGTGATTTTGTTTATGGCAGTATCATATTTTTATCCGTACAAATATGTAGAAAACTGTTTTTACACAAACAAAGATGATTTTGAAAAAATTTCATATTATCTTGAAGGTTTGTATGATGAGGGTAAGAAACATATAAAAATAAGTGAAAGCAGTAATTGTGATGAAATCACTGCAATTCTTGTGAAGTTACAAAAACAGTATCAGAATGACAGTAAATATCCTGTTTTGTCTTATTTTGATGTATACTATGACAGCGACGGAGATGTGATGTTCTATATACAGGTAAAAAAAGAAAAGCTGAAAAAACGTGACGGAATAAATAGTGCTGATATCAGATGTTATCAACTTGTATATATTGATGAGAATTATGACGGAAGTTCACCTGAAAAGTACAGAAAACCTTTTTGTGACAACTGGTATACATGGTCATCAGACATATATTCAGGCTGAATTCTGAGAAAAACAGGAGCTTATGGGAGATATGAATATGGATATTAGAAGATTTCAAAATGATGATGCAATTGAACTGGCAGAGGTAATTTCTACAACCTTACGAACAACAAATATCAAAGATTATTCACCTGAGTATATTGAAAATGATATTAGCTTTTTGACTGCTGAAAAATTGATTGAACGCTCAAATTGGACTAATCTATATGTCGTGTGTGACGATAATAAAATTATTGGTTGTGGTGCAATCGGTTCATACTGGGGAAAAGAAGATGAAAGCAGTCTGTTCACAATATTTGTACTTCCTGAATATCAAAGAAAAGGAATTGGACGAAAAATTATTGAAACACTTGAAAAAGATGATTATTTTCTGAAAGCAAGGCTAATTGAAATCCCTTCATCAATTACAGCAGTAGAATTTTATAGAAAAATGGGTTATGACTATAAAAATGGAATTGCAGA
>DETU01000087.1:0-1536 GCA_002362175.1 Ruminococcus sp. UBA3280 | reverse complement strand
TGACTATAAAAATGGAATTGCAGAATTAGATGATGAGCGATTATATCGTTTGGAGAAATTCCGTTAAATTTTTATTTAACTGAAAAAATATAAATTTGTAAGGTGAAATTATGCTTTATATAATGCGACACGGTAAAACGGAGTGGAATGCAAAACATAAATTACAGGGCAGAACAGATATACCGTTAAGTGATGAGGGTAGAATAATGGCGGAAAATGCAGGAAATAAATACAAGAATATACACTTTGATGTGTGTTATTGTTCTCCGCTTGTTCGTGCAAAGGAAACCGCCGAAATTTTGCTGAAAGACAGAAATATTCCCATTATAACGGACGACAGGCTTGTTGAAATGAGTTTCGGAGTTTGTGAGGGTAAGGAAAACAGTTTTGATATGGAAGGGAGTAATATTCAGACTCTTTTTAAAAGTCCCGAAAAATATGTAATCCCTGTAGAGAACGGAGAAAGCTTCAATGAACTTTATTCAAGAACAGGAGAGTTTATCAGAGGAGTTGTTGAGCCGCAGTTGAAAGAAAACAAGGATATTCTGATTGTGGGTCATGGTGCGATGAATAACAGTATTATATGTCAGATGAATAACATTCCCGTTGAAAAGTTTTGGAGTACAGATATTGAAAACTGTAAGCTTATAAAACTTAAATAAGTTGATAGCAATAAAATAAACCCGAAAGCAGTTTTGTCGGACAGCTTTCGGGTTATAATTTTTTTGTTATAACATGAATTTTTCACGGTAATCTATACATTTCAAGAAAATTTCATCAAGTTCTTTCCAGTCACGTTTTTTGTCGTTTTTCATGGAATCGGCGTATTTTTTTATTTCGGTGATACTGTTTTTTATGTAAAGGTCAAGTTCGGGAATGTGATTTCCCTTTTCTGTTTCGGGAACTTCTGTTTTTATACGCACAAGTTCTGCAATGACAGGTTTTATATTATCGTCGGCTACACTGTCAACGAGTTGCTGAAAAAGCACGGGCGGAGGAGTTTTCTTTTCAAGAATCCACCGACACGCAAGCAGGGGACGTATTACATAAAAATATTTTTTTAATTTAATGTTTTCGTCTTTAAGATATTTGCTGTTTGAGACTGCGGTACTTATATAGTGGTATATTCCCGATTTGCAGGAAAAGAAGCTGTCTATTTCCGAAGTAAGTTCTTTGATTATGTCATGTGAATTGTATACAATCGGTGAATGAATCCATTCAAATACGGTCGGATTTGAGTTGTGGAGCAGGCGGAGTGTTTTTGAAATATCCCAGCCGTTTATGTCATATATGTCGTTGAGTTCCCATTCGATAACGTCACGCATTTTTTCAAGACGCAGATAATCATTTCTGTTTCGTACATATATGAATCTTACATCATAGTCACTGTCAGGTGAGGCAAATTCCCACGCACGACTTCCTGATTCAACGGCATGAAGTATTGTTATATTTTCTTTCTGCTGTATTTCGGAAATTTTATCTGAAATCATGTTTTTGACATTCATGTAATCACTTCTTTCATATTATAATAAAAAT
>DETU01000046.1 GCA_002362175.1 Ruminococcus sp. UBA3280 | reverse complement strand
TAAAAATACCAAAAATTTGCGGAAAGCTTGAATATATTTTCATAATGTGGTATAATTATATTATAATGCCTGTAAAAAAGGAGACTCAATATGACAGCCAAAGAAGAATTTATCTCAATTTATACCGAAAATATCAAAAGGGAAGGTGCGGACAAGCTTCTTGAATTTCTGAAAAAAAGCGATTTCTTTACTGCTCCCAGCAGTACACGCTTTCATGGAAGTTATGAGGGTGGACTTGTTGAACATAGTGTGAATGTTTATCACTGTCTTAAAGATTATCTTTCCCGTCCGAGAGTAAAGGAACTTTACGGAATGGACTACTCGGAAGAGACAATAGCTATAGTCGCCCTGCTTCACGATGTCTGCAAGGTCAATTTCTATACTACCGAAATGCGTAACCGCAAGAACGATGAAACGGGAAAGTGGGAAAAAGTTCCGTTCTATACCATAAACGACACATTGCCTTATGGTCACGGAGAAAAATCCGTTTACATAATTTCAGGTTATCTTTACGGCGACGGCAGACTGACACGTGAGGAAGCTTTTGCCATAAGGTATCACATGGGATTTTCAGGAGTTGAGGACAAGAATACTATTGGCAGAGCATTGGAAATGTATCCGCTTGCCTGTGCGTTGAATGTTGCGGACATGGAAGCTTCATATTTTATGGAAGGCAGTATAAAATAAGTTATAAATATGTCTGATGACTATTATATAAAAATATGACAAAAGGAGTTAATTTTATGAATTGGTACGATAATGCGATAATTTATCATATTTATCCGCTCGGTTTCTGCGGAGCACCGAAATTCAATGACGGGGGTGAAGTCGTTTACAGACTTGACAAGGTTCTTGAATGGATTCCGCATCTCAAAGAAATGAATGTTGATGCTGTATACTTCGGACCCGTTTTTGAATCCGTTGAACACGGTTACGATACAACAGACTACAAAATGATTGACCGTCGTCTTGGCGACAACAATTCTTTCAGAAATATCTGTGAAAAACTTCATGAAAACGGTATAAGAATTATTCTTGATGGTGTTTTCAACCACGTCGGAAGAAAGTTCCCGCAGTTCGTTGACATTCAGCAGAAAGGACAAGGCTCGGGTTACTGCGACTGGTTTCAAAACCTTAATTTCGGCGGACAGTCACCGTGCGGAGACCCATTCTGGTACGAGGGTTGGAACGGTCACTACAATCTCGTAAAGCTCAACCTCAAGAATGTAGGCGTTTGCGACCACCTTATAGATGCCGTTAATTACTGGATTGAAGAATTTAAAATTGACGGTATCAGATTCGACGCTGCTGACTGTCTGGACTTTGACTTTATCAGAAGAATCCGTAATTTCTGTAAGTCCAAAAAACCTGATTTCTGGCTTATGGGCGAAATTATTCACGGCGATTACAACAGATGGGCTAATCCCGAAATGTTCGACAGTGTAACAAACTATGAGTGCTACAAGGGCGTTTATTCATCACACAACGATAAGAACTATTATGAAATAGACTACTCAATCAACAGACAGTCGGGTGCAAACGGCGGTATTTACAAGAATATCAATCTCTATACTTTTGTTGATAACCACGATGTAAACCGTCTTGCAAGTACCGTTGTAAATCAGATGCACCTCCCCCTTATCTATACACTTCTCTATACAATGCCCGGTATTCCGTCAATCTATTACGGAAGTGAGTACGGTATTCAGGGACGCAAGGAAAATAATTCAGACGATAATCTTCGTCCTTGTCTCTTCCTGCCCGACATGGAAAGGGAAAACATGACCCTCTACCGTCATATCGTAAAGTTGGGTAGAATTTACCGTGCATATCCCGCACTCCGCACAGGTATCTACGAGAGAATGCACATCACTAATCAGCAGTTGCTTTTCAAGAAAATTCAGGGCGACCAGACTGTTTATGTTGCTCTTAACCTTGCCGATTATGAATATGACCTCGGTTTCGGTACACATCTTCCTGCACTCGTTGATGTTGTTTCAGGAAAGATGATTCAGGTGGATAACGGCAACGCTTATGTGAAAATGCCTCCGTTCTCGTCAATGATTATCGTTTCCGACGATATTGTTAACGTTGAACCCGAAAATGTTCCCGTTCAGCAGGAAGAAGATAAGGACACTGAAATTGTAATCGGTGCTAAATACCGTCATTTCAAGGGCGGTGAATATGAAGTGACGGCAGTTGCACGCCACAGCGAAACAAACGAAGAACTTGTTATTTACAAGTCCCTCGAAAACGGTGAGACATGGGCAAGACCTAAGTCAATGTTCATAGGAAAAGCAGGAGAAGTAAGAAGATTTGTAAAACTTTAATCTATTTAAAAAAGACGGTCGTCTGAAACGGCTGTCTTTTTTTACTTTTTTTTCGGAAAAATCTTAAAAAAGACTTGACAAGCCGTCCGTTTTATGATAAAATGTTATTACCGCTTGTAAACGGGCTTTTAAAGTTGTGTTCGCACGCCCGTCCAGCGAGTTTATTGAAAAGGCAGGTGCCGCAGATGTACGCAGTTATTGAAACCGGCGGAAAGCAGTATCAGGTTAATGAAGGAGACGTTCTTTTCATCGAAAAGCTTGCAGTTGAAGCAGATGAAACAGTTACTTTTGACAAGGTTGTCGCTCTCGGAGCAGACGACGGAATCAAGGTAGGTACTCCCTATGTTGACGGTGCAGCAGTTGAAGCTAAGGTTATTAAGAACGGCAAGGCTAAGAAAATCACTGTTTTCACTTACAAACCCAAGAAGGGCGAAAAGAAAAAGCAGGGTCACAGACAGCCTTACACTCAGGTTAAGATTGAAGCTATCAAGGCTTAATCATGATTCATGCAGAATTCTATAAGTCACGGGGACTTCTGACAGGATTCAGTTTCAGCGGTCATTCAGGCTATGCGGAATCAGGACGGGATATTGTCTGTTCGGCAGTCTCTTCCGCTGTACAGCTTACAATCAATATGCTTGACGAGTTCGGATTCTCTCCTGATGTTTCGGTGGGCGATAATGTGATAAAATGTACATTGAAAAAATCCTTTGAAGATTCGTCACGTATGCTGAACGTTTTAAAGACTCATTTTGAGTCCATTCTTGAGGAATTTCCCAAAACAATTAAAATCACTATTTCGGAGGTGTAAGTATGTTAAAGATTAGTATGCAGTTCTTCGCTCATAAGAAGGGTGTTGGTTCTACTAAGAACGGTCGTGACTCAGAGGCTAAGAGACTTGGTGTCAAGAGAGCAGACGGTCAGTTTGTTAAGGCAGGCAACATTATCGTGCGTCAGAGAGGAACACACATTCATCCCGGTGAAGGCGTTGGTATCGGTTCTGACGATACATTATTTGCTACTGTAAGCGGTAAGGTAAAGTTTGAACGTTACGGACGTGACCGCAAGAAAGTTTCTGTTTACGCAGAGCAGTAAGTAACATAATAAATCCCGAGCAGTTCGCTTGGGATTTTTCTTTAAGAAATTTCCGGAGGTATAGAATGTTCGTTGATAAGGCGAAAATTAAAATAAAAGCCGGTGACGGCGGTGACGGTGCGGTATCTTTTCACCGTGAAAAATACGTTGCGGCAGGCGGTCCGGACGGCGGTGACGGAGGACGTGGAGGAGATGTTGTCTTTCAGGTGGACGACAACTTTTCAACCCTCATAGATTTCAGATATAAAAGAAAATATGTGGCAGAACGTGGTCAGAACGGTTCTTCCCGAAACTGTACGGGCAGAAGTGCTCCGCCGTTGATTGTTAAAGTTCCGAGAGGCACGGTTATCCGTGACGCAAAAACAGGCAGAATTATGGCTGATATGTCGTCGGACGAGCCTAAAGTTCTTGCAAAAGGCGGTGCAGGAGGAAAGGGAAATGTTCATTTTGCAACGTCAACACGTCAGATTCCGAGATTCGCAAAGCCCGGTTTTATGGGAGAAGAGTTTGAAGTTACACTTGAACTGAAACTCCTTGCTGATGTCGGACTTGTCGGCTATCCCAATGTAGGAAAATCAACGCTTATTTCCGTTGTCAGTGCGGCAAAACCGAAAATTGCAAATTATCATTTTACCACCCTTACACCCGTTCTGGGAGTTGTCAGGACAGATGAAGAAAAATCGTTTGTTATGGCGGATATTCCGGGACTTATAGAGGGTGCGGGCGACGGTGTAGGCTTGGGTCACGAATTTCTGCGTCACGTTGAAAGATGCCGTCTGATAGTTCACGTTGTGGACGTTTCAGGCATTGAAGGACGTAATCCGTGTGAGGATTTTGAAGTCATAAATGCAGAACTGGCAAAGTTTAATGAAGAACTTTCAGAACGTCCGCAGATTGTTGCCGCAAATAAATCTGATATGGCGACAGAAGAACAGATAGCAGAATTTCGACAGTATATTGAGGCAAAGGGGATTCCTTTCTTCTGCATTTCAGCCGCAACCACTAAGGGTACGTCGGAACTTATAAAGAAAGTTTCGGAAGTTCTCGATACCCTTCCGCCTATTAAGGAGTATGAACCAGAACCTGTTCCGCAGGCTGAACTTGACGAAATGGCAGGTGCAGGAAAGAAGTTTGAAATTACTGTTGAGGACGGCGTTTACTATGTGGAGGCACAGTGGATTCAGCCCATTATGCGTACCGTTGACCCCGATGACTATTCTTCATTGCAGTATTTCCAGCGTGTTCTTATCAACAGCGGAATTATCGCAAAACTTGAGGAAATGGGTATTCAGGAAGGCGATACCGTAAATCTTGAGGGCTTTGAATTTGACTTTGTTTACTGATATGGAAAGAAAATATTTGACCGAACGTGAAGTTAACCAGTATAGTCCGCTTACTCTCGCTTTTCTCGGTGACAGTGTATACGATACTCTTGTAAGGGATTTTTTACTGCGTAAGGCAAATATGCCCGTCGCAAAGCTTCATTCGGCGAAGATAAAACTTGTGTGTGCGGAATTTCAGTCGTCTGTTTATGATATTACGGCAGAAAATCTTTCAGAAAAGGAATTTGCCGTTCTGAAACGTGGACGCAATGCAACGGGGAATACTGTACCGAAACACGCCGAAGCCGTCGATTACCGCAGGGCGACGGCTATTGAATCACTTTTCGGCTATCTGTTTCTTCTTGGAAGAAATGACAGGATAAACGAGTTGTTCAATATTATGACGGAAAATGTTTTGCTTGATTTTTGATTTTATTTTTATTCCCGACGATTGTTTAAAAATTATCAGAACAAGCCTGACAAAGTAAAAATAATAATCGGAAAGGAATGAAAAATGAATATACTGAATCTTGAAAACAAAACAAGAAGCATTGTAAAGACACTTGGTAATTTCAGTGTGCTTGAATACAGGAGTGATGTTAGTGTTTCTTCATATAATGCCGCAACAGAGTATTTTATGAAAGAAATGGGAGTCCGTCGAAGACAGGTTGTTGTTAATATGGACGGCTCAAACACAGCTGTTCTTCAGGCAGGTGCGATGCAGTGGACGGCAGGAAATATAAAACTTACTACCGACGTAAAGGGTGTTGGTGACTTCATGGGTAAGATGTTCAAGGGTGCTGTTACGAAAGAATCGGCAGTAAAGCCGAAATACAGCGGAAACGGTTTGCTTGTTCTTGAACCGACCTATAAATATATAATTCTCAAAGATGTAAGTCAGTGGCAGTCGGGTCTGGTGGTTGAGGACGGTATGTTTCTTGCCTGTGACGGTACTGTAAAGCACAGTATTTCAGCAAGGAAGAACTTATCTTCTGCGGTTCTCGGCGGAGAAGGAATTTTCAATCTTTCACTCGGAGGAACTGGTGTAGTTGCATTGGAAAGCAACGTCCCCGAAGACGAACTTATTGAAATTGAACTTGAAAACGACGAACTGAGAATAGACGGGGATATGGCTGTCTGCTGGTCGAACTCACTTAGTTTTACCGTTGAGAAAGCAACAAAGTCTTTTATCGGTTCTGCGGCGAGCGGTGAAGGTTTTGTGAATGTTTATAGAGGTACGGGTCGTGTTCTTATGGCACCTGTTACATCATCAGCATCACTTGTAAAGGCAACCAACAGTGTTTCGGCAAAGGGATAAAATATCAGTATCAGGAGGAGTGTACTATGAAAAAGGTTTCCAATAAAGTGAAGAAGATAAAGCCTGTAAAGGCGAAGAAGCTTTCAGCGGTCCGTAAGTGTCCGGATATTTTCTGGAAAGGTGCGGGATTTGGTTTCTTTGCAGGCTTTGCAGTCGGTGCGGTAATTGTAGCCATTATTGATTACTATGATGAAAAGCACAGCGAAATCAGACGGATTGAAAAAGCGTCTGACGAAAATTATTATTATACAACGGACTAACATTTATAGATAAAGGAGTAATGAAAAAATGTCGGGTCATTCAAAATGGAACAATATCAAGCGTAAAAAGGAAGCTACCGATGCTGTGAAAGGTAAGATTTTCACAAAAATCGGACGTGAAATCACGGTTGTCGTAAGAGAGGGCGGTCCTGACCCTAACAATAACAGCAAGCTCCGTGACCTTATCGCAAAGGCAAAGGCTAATAACGTTCCCAACGACAACATTGAAAGAGTTATAAAGAAAGCCGCAGGCGGTGAAGATAAAAATAATTACGAAAATATGGTGTACGAGGGTTACGGTCCTAACGGCGTTGCTGTAATTGTTGAGTGCCTTACCGACAACAAGAACAGAACTGCGGGCGATGTACGTCATTATTTTGACAAGTTCGGCGGAAATCTCGGCACAACAGGCTGTGTTTCCTTTATGTTCAGTAAGAAGGGAATAGTTGTTCTTGAAAATACGGGTCTTGATGAGGACGCTGTTATGGAAGATGTTTTTGACTGTGGCGGTGATGATTTGGACGTTAACGAAGAAACCGTTGAAATTGAGTGCAGTCCCGAAAATCTCCATGCTCTCCGTGAGGGTCTTACAGAAAAGGGATATAATGTAATTTCCGCCGAAATTGAGCAGATTCCCGCAAACTACACAACTCTCACTGATGAAGAACACATCAAGAAAATGAATCTTCTTCTTGAACATCTTGAAGATAATGACGATGTCCAGAATGTATATCACAACTGGGAAATGCCTGTCGAGGACTAATCAATGGTTAAGATAGACAGGGTTGAAACTGACGAAAAACTTTGTGAAGTTGCGGAACTTGCCGAAAAAATATGGCACGAGTTCTTTCCCGTGATTCTTTCAGAAGAACAGATTGACTATATGGTTGAAAAATTTCAGTCATATGAAGCAATGAAAGAACAGGTTGCAAATCAGGATTATTGTTATTTTTCGGTAAGCGACAATGACGGTCTGTGCGGATATATAGCCGTAAAACCTGAAAAGGACAGTCGTTTTTTCCTGAGCAAGCTTTATCTCATAAACGACAGACGTGGAAAGGGTATTGCTTCGGAAATGCTTAACCGTGTTTTTGCGGAAGCGGAAAAAGCGGGAAAAACGTCTGTATATCTTACCGTAAACAAGTACAATAATCACGCTGTAAGTGTTTATGGAAAAAAGGGATTTGAAATTATTGATTCTGTTGTTACGGATATCGGAAACGGTTTCGTTATGGACGACTATATAATGGAGTACAAACTGTAATATATTTATCCTCTCTGCAATATAATTATTTGTGAAAATAATTGCGGAGAGGATTTTTTTATGAATACGGCAGAATTATTGTTACTTTCAGCAGGACTTGCGACAGACGCTTTTTCGGCATCGGTCTGCGAGGGACTTAAAATGAAAAAAATAAACCGTTGCGGTACATTTCTTACAGCCTTGTTTTTCGGAGTGTTTCAGGCACTTATGCCATTGGGAGGATATTTTCTCGGTAAACGTTTTTCTGATGTCACTGCAAGATTTGACCACTGGATTGCATTTATACTACTCGGAATTATCGGCGGAAAAATGCTTATTGAGTCGTTCGGTAAGGAAAATACGGAAAATGATGTTTACCGCATCAATATCAGGGAACTGACTTTGCTTTCCGTTGCGACAAGTATTGATGCTATGGCGGTAGGCATAGTTTTTTCTGCACAGCATTCAGATATTGTACTTTCTGTTTCGGTTATCGGTATTGTCACTTTTCTGCTTTCTCTTGTTGGTGTGATAATCGGAAACCGTTTCGGGAGCAGGTGGGGGAATAAGGCTGAAACCGTTGGCGGAATTGTACTCATAATCATAGGTGCAAAGCTTTTTCTGGAAGGTATAATTTAAAAAAGACTGCCTGATATTTTCAGGCAGTCCGTTTATTTATTCTGTTAATTCGTAAGGAAGGTCATCTACGGTAATTGTTTTTATTTCAACAAGCTGAATTACAAAAGCATCATTATTTGTAATGCCATCACCGTGTCCCGTAACATCAGCATTGATTTTTCCGCTTTCCTTTATTTTGAATTCATCAGGATTTGCAATTGACTGCATAATCAGCACAGCGTCCGAAATGTTTACTTTGCCGTCAACATTTGCGTCACCATAAGTAATTTCAGGGCATATTGTATGTGTTGTAGTTGTTCCTATTGGTTCTTCAGTAGACGTGGTAGTTGTTGTAGTGGTGGTAGACTGCTGTGTGGTAGTTGTAGTTGTTTCGGGCGGTGTACCTTCTTCCCATACAGCTTCGAGGATTATTCCCGCACCTGCTATTGCACCTTTAATCATATACGGACTTCCGACAGGATAAACAGTACCTTCCGAGTCTTTCCAGCCTGCGAGATATTTTCCGTCCTGAGTTATGGTAGCAGATGGGGTAATTATTTCGGTATCGGTTTTACCCTTTATTTTGATATTGTTTGAAGATTTTCCGTCCTGCTTGAAAACTACATTGTATTCTTTTGCCTCCCATACAGCAGTAAAAGTCACGTCATGACTCGGCATCAGATATTTAGGAAAACTTGTTGAATAAATTTTATTGTCATCATCACAGAGCCAGCCGGCAATTTTAAATCCGTTGCGTGAAAAACGGCTGTCTGCCTGAAGTCCGGTAGTAGTTTTTTCAGGCTGTTCGTATTCCATGAACTTAGCACCTACAACACGGTCAACATCTCCGACCGTATATGTGATTTTATATATTGTGTTCCAGTTTGGAGTAAGTGTAACATCATGGTCATGAATAATGAATTTTTCCTGTCCTGCGAATGTATTAGTGCCGTCAGTCCAGCCGAACTGGGCGGCATCGTTACGGTTATAAGCCATTAAAGACACTTCTGCAATCTGTCCCGAGTAGTATTTGGTTGTGGGAAGTTCCTTTGAAGTATCAATAATATCACCGTTTATTTCAACCACATATTCAACATTGTAAGTTGTTTCCTGATTTTTTTCACCCCATATGGCTTTGAGAGTAACATCATTTCCGTCGGGCGAACGGAATACGTCACCATATGTATATGCGTGAATGTCGTCATAAGTCCAGCCTGAGAAGAAATATCCGTCACGTTTGGGAGTTCCTTCGGGAATGATTATTGAAGAACCCGATTGTACTGTTACGGGAGCAAATACGGATTCGTCCTCTACCGTTGCCCCGTCTGACGCATAGTCAAAAGTTATTGTGATTTCGGAAACTGCGTCTGCATCTTCTGCCGAAACGGGAAACGCCGTACTGCACAATGCAATTGCACATACTGATATAACGGCTGTAAACTTGTTTAATAATGTTTTCATATTTTCCTCCTGTTTAAATGAAACGGTTTTGTTTCTGACTGTATTTATATCCGATTGATGAAAGCTTTGTTTCAATCTGTTCCTGCGGAACGCAAAGACTTTTGCAAAGTTCTTCAAGCGAACTGTATTCATCTCTCAGCATAGTGTTTATGTAGCTGAGAAGTATTGCGGGGTCGTTAGGCATATTCATGTATAAATATTCTCCTTTTTGTACATTCTCTAAAATAACTATACAATAATTATTGAATTTTGTCAATGAAATATAGAAAATCCGATATGTGAATTTTTTATAAATTAGATATATGATAAAATATTATAAAAA
>DETU01000104.1 GCA_002362175.1 Ruminococcus sp. UBA3280 | reverse complement strand
AAAATATAATCAGTGTAAATATTGTTTTTTATTGAATCGCTATAATATATTACACTTGCTTCTATATTCAAGAAAGAATTTTTAACTTCAATTCCTTTAAAATATTCTTCAAACCTTTTCAGACTTTCAGGAATTACAAATAAAATCTTTTGATTTTGAATATTACTTTTATCATGTTGAGTATTACGAATAATATTATTTAACAGCTTTATACGTTCCTGCAAAGAAGTAACTCTTGGTAAAGAACCAGAAGAATACTGTACACAATGTTTATAATCACATGCAATCTTTTCCATTATATTCAGTTCTTCTTTTCGTGACTGGAAATGCAAAACAAAATCACTGTAATTGCACTCTTCATAAATATCATCCAATATTCTGTCACACCAATATATGAAAGGTTCATCGACATACTTTTCAAGATTACTATATACAGAAACAGCTTCACCATTAATGAGAATTCGTAATTTTTGCATAAAAGGATTATTAATCAGTTCAACTTTAGATATCATATTTCTATATCATCACCTTTTTATTAACGTTCCCATTCATCATCTCTGCTTTTTTGCTCATACCGTCTATCAGAAAACTTTGTTCTTTCTCCATCTTCGCCGTGTTCCGAACAAGCATCTCCATCACTTACATCAGATGTATCTGTTTTCTTATCAAAATCACTTCTGTTTTCATTTGTTTTTTCACGCCAAGTTTTTTCTAGTTCTGCTCGATATTCAGGAGTATTTTTTCTTCTTAACTCTTCTATAGTATTTTCTTCTTTTATTTTATGAAAATCATTGTTTTTGTCTGATTCATTTGTTTCAGATTCTTTTTTTTCTATTCCAAAAAAATCTTTGATTTTGTGCATCATTTTTTCTTTACTCTCCGCTGGTTTATCGTTTTTTTCAACGGTTTCCATATTTTCAGAGCGTTCTATTTTATGTAACATAACTCCCTCCACTTCTGACAGCTTATACAACAAAAGTTAATAAATTTATTTCCAGTTCAACAAGTTGTACAATTGCCCAAACACACTTTCAACATCATCACCAAAGTTCCCTTTAAGACCAAGCATATATGACAATGCAATTCTCTTTATTTCTGATTCCACGGATATATAATATTCCATTGCAGTTTCAAAGCTGTTAAGCCATTCCTGAGCGTTAAGTAACATCTCATCTCGGAATATCAATTGTTCTTCTTCACTTTCAATTTTTTCAAGTGCTGTATATAAAGAACGAACTGAATATAATTTATTTGTCGGAATGATATTAAATAAATTCTCACATCCTATTATTTCAAGGAATAGTTTGCCAATCATACAATCAGTTAACTTTGTACTTTGACTTTTATATTTTTTGTAGATTTCAGTAATTTCGGATAATTCAAGTTTCCTATCAGAAGCAAGTGAAGATTTACGGATTATCTCACTGAAGGACTTGACTTTATAACATTCTTCTTTAATCTGTCTTACTAGTTCTTTAACTAAACAACTTCTCACATACATAGCAGTGCCATAACTTTCATACTGAAGCGGTGCTTCATAATTAATATTATTCCATAATCCTACTTTCATCAGTACCGGAGTCATCCAGCCTTTCTGCATTATAGCCGCCACTCCGACATTAAGTTTTGAAAGTTCTCTCACCTGTTTTTCGTTCAATGACAATGCATTTCCCAATTCTTCACAAGCTTCTTTTGACGGCGTATTCATAATTATTTTTGTAGCAGTATTTTCTATTACCGAACTGTCTACAGCAAGCGGAGATTGGTCTATTATAAGAAATCCTTCGCCATATGTTCGCATTTCCTTTATAGAGTTACTTATCATTTCAACAGATTTTCCAACCATATTTGCACCTTCCTGATTTTGTTCCGTGCTTGTACGCTTTAACAAATTATGTGCTTCTTCTAACACAGTCACATGATTAAGACTACTATCATGACCTTCACACATTCCAATCTTTCTCTGAGACTTTCTGTATTCGTTCAGACGCATAATAATAACACCCATCAGTAAGGCAATGGTTTCATCTGAACCCACTTCACTTAAATCAATAATGGTATTTTGGTTGAATAGTATTTCATCATCTATACCCTGACTTTTCTGGAATATCATACCATTTATACCAGTAGTCATTGCTTTTACTCTTGTTAATAATGCTCCTTTATAATCGCCTTTGGAGTCTGACGAATAGTCAGAAGTATTTATAATCTCAGGAAGCGTTTCAAGAACATCTGCAAAAACCGGAAACTTATGATCACAAATCCCCTCTATCCAAATTGAATTCTGAATATCCCAACCGCATTTTATGTATGCATTAACAACTGATTCCTTTAAAATTGCCGGCATAGCTGCATATAAAGGCCATGATGCATTAAATATCTGAAGAAGCTGTTCAATATGAGAAAGTATATGGATTTTATCAGGAAATTGAAATGGATTTATTCTTAATAAACGATAAGTATTTGCGTCTGAAGTAAATATATTGACCTTATCAAGATTTCCGAATACCATTTTATATTCACCTTTAGCAGGTTCTATAATAAGCATTTTAATATTATTAGTAATAAATCTATCAATAAGATTATAGGTTGCATATGATTTTCCCGAACCTGAAGAACCTGTTATAAAACAGTGTGATGAAAAAAGTTCAAGATCCATTTCTACAGATGTTTCAGTTTCTTCAATTCCCATATGATATATATTACCAATAGAAATAGATTTTGTTGGTAGCTTGTTTTCATAGACAACAGTTCTTCCGAATTCTGCCATCTCCTGCACTGCCACTCCCGCTACTGATTTTCTAGGCAACCCCATAAGCATAGACAGTTCGCTTCCACTGACCATACTTGTTGGTGTAACAAGTTGGTTTGAATAATTTCCAATAATATCAATCTGAGCACTTGGATGAACCAAATATTTTACATAATTCATTATTGATTTTATTGAATCAGCTTGCATATCTGATGAATTCCAAATGTTGACATGAGCATTTTCAATTCCAGATTGTTCACCAGTCATTAAAGCTTTGTAAACAGTTGCTGCTAAAACTGATACTGATACCTCATCCGAAAAGAAATAGGCACAACTTTCCCATAAACCGTAAGACTCCCATGTATTAATTCTTTCAAGCTGTTCATCTATCCTTTTCATAAGATCAGATACACCCTTATTGTCATAATTCAATGTCATGCTATTTGAATTTCCGATTGTATCAGTTTCACCTTCCTGTCTGCTTTCACTATCAGCAATTCCAACGCTATTTGAAATAGAATGGCTGAATGAAGTGCTTGATGTATATGATGATGAAGTACTATATGAAGAACCATTGTTAAATCCCCAGCCTGAACTATTAATACTTGAACCACTTGATCCTCCTGTACTATCGCTGTCTGTATTGCTTTCAGAGCTACTATTAGAATTGGTAATGCTCTCATTCACCGATTTTGTAAATGAATTAGTAACACCTTTGTTAACAGCATGGCTTAAGTTTTCACCATATGTATATGAAAATTTTGCGTGAGGCGAAAGTGTGGAATACAATTCTTCATAGCCATGCTTGCGTATAGATATTGCTTCGTTATTCAATGGAGTAGCAAGAAGTACAGCAGTATAATTTTTTCCACGAAGTGTATTGATAAGCTTTTCCATTCCTTGTACAAACTGCTCTTTTTTTTCTTTATCACGAATTGATGGAACCATAGAAACTGTTGACAATCCTTTTAGATGAGATATCTCTTTTTTATTTTTTCCGAATCCTTGTAAAAATTTTTTTACTTCATCATTATTCATAGAGGTAAGCTCAATACCCGGAAAATTACTTTTCAACGTAGATTCCAAAACCTTACCCGCCAATGGTGCAATATTCTCAGAACGTGTTGCAAAATAAAACTTCACTTCTTTTAATGTTCCTATAATAAAAATAGCAACAGATACAGAAAGATTATACAATGCATTATAAACACTTGTCATCTTGTCGAGAACATCTTCCTCCTTATCCAAAACTACTTTTGTCATCCTGTAAATTCTTATTTTATTGGATACAGGGATCTTTTCATCATCCGAGGGAATAATATAGGCACTTGAAAAAGAATCAAGATATTGTTTATTAATAAAAACATCTGCTACCTGAAAACCATTTTTCAATATTTCAAGTGTTGTATTACGGTCTTTTTCATCTGCAATCAATTGCATCTGCTTTTCATAAGGAATCATTATTTATCCCCTTTCAAAAAATTATATATTTTTTTAAAAAATAAGTACATTTTGTGGTATAATCATAATATTAAGTGTCTATAAAACTTTTCGTAAAGAGTGTACATTCAACACAAACCAATAAAAATATGCTTAAAACAGATGATTTTCTTTTTGTCATGACAAGGAATTTGACGGCGAATAAACTTTTTATGCAATTTTGGAAATAAGGTTCATACAGACTATTTTTCTTTCCATGGACGAATGAACATAGCGATTTAAAGTCGTTTCAACATTTGAATGCCCGAGGATTTCAGATAATGTTTTCACGTCAAAACCAAGCTTGACACAGTTTGTAGCAAACATATGACGCAATGAATGATAGTTGACTGACGGCAAATTTGCTTTTTTCAGTATGGACTTGAAACGATACTGCATTGTACGAGGTTCAGTTATTTTTTCACTACCAGAAAGAATATAAGCATTATTATCTGATTTTTGTTTTTTGAGTATTTCACAAAGGAATTCAGGAAGCGGAATAGTTCTCTTTGAAGTCATGCTTTTTGGTGACGATACAATAAGTTTAGTGGATTTACTGCCGTTTTTCTTCATGATACGCTGAACTGTCCGGTTGACAGCCAAAGTGCTTTTTTCAAAGTCAATATCTGACCACTTCAGCCCACACACCTCACCGATTCTCAGACCGGCATAATAACTCAGCATAATTCCGATTTTTGTAGTGTCAGTATTTTCTGAAATATATTTCTTTAGCTTTATCTGTTCAGTTTCCGAAAGAAGATTAAGCTCTTTTTTAGGGGATTTGGGAAGTATTACATTGACAAGCGGATTGTTATAACCGTGTTCCAAGGAAGCATACTTTGTCATAGACTTAAAAACAACAACAATATCTGAAACATATTTAGGTGAAAGACCATATTTAAGCTTTTTTTCTATAAATTCGTGTACAAGCTTTGCTGACAATTCAAAGTAAGTCAATCTGCTGAATTCAGGTAAAATATGCTTTTCAGCTTTCATTCTGTAATTTACATAAGTCGAATCTTTTACTTTTAACTTTACTGCACTGAACCATTCTGTAAAAAGTTCTTTTATCGTCAGCTTTCCAGAAGATACAAACGAGGCAGGTTCAACTTTAATTTCAGACAGTTTTTCCTTGACTTCATTATAAGTTCTTGCATATACAGAACAGTATTTTGTCTTTCCTTTAGCATCAAATCCACATCTATAACGTCCCTCCCAGCGACCATCTTTTCTTTTGTAAATATTTTCTCCTCTTCGTGCCATAGCTTTAAACCTCCGTTTTTAAATCACCATCTGACCATTTTTCTGACGGTTTATAAAATATTTATTAAGCATTTTCAACAATCGCAACTGTAAACTGTTATGCAAATAGCCGAAAATTAACAGTTTCAAAAATTTTTTATAGTATATATTGACGTTTTTGACAAAATATGATATAATGTATGAAACATAAAAGAGTGTTTAAATTGGTACTTGAATGTACACTCTTTACGAAATATTTTATTTATAAAATGTTTTATACTACAAATTAATTAAACTATCTTGAAATTAATACATTATTTTGAATGCTAAAATTATATCATTGGTTTAAAATTTTTGCTGAACATATTTCGCTTGAATCGTACATTTTTAATTGTTTTTGTACAAATAAATCATGAAGCAGGAGGATATTATGAATTTTTTGTCCTTATCGGAAATAATTGGTTGCAAGTCAAACCCTTTAGATATATTTACTGATTTATTTCCTGAAGAATATATGAAAGAATTTTATGATTCATGGAATGACGGAGATTATACCGAATCTGCCAGAAACAAATCTATTGCCCGTCTTTGTGTGACGGAACACAAAAACTATGGAAAAAATCTCAATAAACTTGCAAATTGTTTACTGAATATTGATAACACTTATAACATAATAATTCATATTGATTCTGTTTTACCAGAATCCAGTAAGTCTACCCCTTTTATGCAAAGTATAATAAATAATTATTATGACGAAATCTGTATATCATTGCACGACCAGTCACGGTTTGCCACTACTTTAAGATTGTTATACACTCATATAAATAAACCTTATTGTTGTGCGGTTATACTCTATCTGATTGCAGTTTATATGATTTTCGGTGATTTTTATACAAAACTCGAAGAAATCTATGACATAACTAATCTGAATACATATAATACCATTTACAAAGATTTAATCACTGGCGAAGACATTATACGCTATTATAATATTTATCGTCCTTTTGTTCCTGTACAGACTCAGTTTACAAATCGTTATCATGTATGCGGGGATAGCTATAACCGTGAATTCACATATTCTTCGCTATTAAATAAAAAATGTAAGGAATATTGGATTATGTCATTATTTGCCAATTTTTGTACAAACGGTGAAATTCATGCACAGATTGAAAAACGTCTCCAGTACGACCCAGACTTCTCTATGCGTATGATTCTTTTACACCCGAATCAGTTTGATTATGTTTCCAAAATGTACACTAATGTAAACGTTTCCAATATGCATAATTATGAAGTATTTGAGCAATGGAAGGTTAAGTTCCCGGAAAAATTTTCACTTGCCTATACTAATCAGCCTCTCTCTAATCGTATTTATGCAGATATGACTAATGGCAGAATGCTTGTTGACCATTTAATTGTTTCATCATCTACAAACTATGTTTTATCAGACCAGCTTGAACGTAACTTACCACAGGATAAAAACTATTTTCAGAAATATATATCACAATTTCAGCTTATGTGGAATGAAGCTATAAAATAAATTTAATGAAACCAATTATCAAAGAATAATCCCTGTCGGAATTCCGACAGGGACTTTCTTTTAATTTATAGATTTTCTAACATATTCCTCAACTGAGCTTTTGGGAATCTTCCATACCTTGCCTATCTTGAAAGACCTGATTTCGCCGTTTCGGAGCAGATTATAAAATGTACTTTTACATATATTCAGGTATTTCATAACCTCCTTGAATTTCATGATTTCATTATTTTCTACAATATGAATTTTTATTTCAGATTGCCATTTATTTACATAGTATATTAAATTAATAATATAGTTATTAATGTGTATTATAAAATTCAGCCTGTTCAACAGGAAATCCAGAAAATACTGTTACAGTACAATTTTCCCTTAACAATCTTGCTCTGCCGACCGCCTGCTCCAATTGCGATGACAGTAACCATAGCTGTATTCTGCGGATAGTCTTGTCATCAAAAGTGTTAAGACGGAAGTCGCAATTATTGTATTTTATTCTTCGGCAACACATATGAACGTCGCCCATGTAGCCCATTCTCATTGCGTACAGACCGTAGACCACGTTGTTCAGATTAGGCAGTCCGATAACCGCAATATCCTTTCCCCTGTTATCATTCAGACCTTCAACATTGCCAAAATGATACTTCGTATTAAACTTATCTTCTATGCAACTAAGCGTTATAACAACCTGATTTTCTGTCTGTTTCCTAAGTTCGTCTATTATTTTTTCATTTTCGTTGAAAAAAAATCTGCTGTATGAGTAATCCGTATACTGAATGACTTTACCCATATACTTAGCTTTCCGACACTCATAAAAGTGAATTTTTCGGTGACTGTACAATATCTGATACAACGTAGAATCAACTGTAGCCGACATAATAATCATCTTCACTTCGGGTAGAAACTTCTCATCAAGAAAATATACATTTTTATCATCAACTGCAAAACATTCCGACTGCAACAAACCATACAGATTCACATCAACATTATTCAAGTCTGTTATCTCACTGAACACACCCTCCAAACTACCGATACGCTCACAATGGATATACTTCTTTTCTCCTGACGTTATGCAATTACAGATAAAATCTATCTTTGAAATAACGGAAGCAGGAAGATTCAGATTTCTCTTAAACTGTATCAATTTATTTATTGAAACCAACTCAATGTTAAGTAAAGTACGCATTATATCTTCATCAATTATTATATGATAATCAATATATTTTTCAAAGCTCATATACAGAAACCTTGAATGTGATGTAACTATATTTCCGTCATAGTTTTTTGCCTTTTTACAGTCATCAAGATACATTGAAATATTCCTGTAATCAGGCTCGGTTTCTTTTAACCTGTTCTTGATTTTTCTGAGGAAAGGAATTACTTTAATGCCTGCACCGATTCTGTAATAACTTTCAACCTGTTCCATAATTTCGTCAGATATACAATATTCT
This sequence comes from Ruminococcus sp. UBA3280, assembly GCA_002362175.1. Classification (GTDB taxonomy): domain Bacteria; phylum Bacillota; class Clostridia; order Oscillospirales; family Ruminococcaceae; genus Ruminococcus. The sequence goes on along the minus strand of DETU01000104.1, from coordinate 18,308 downwards.
TTTATGTCGGGAGTATTGAAAATATTTGTGATACCAGAACTTTTTGCATCGCTGTAAATCTGATTTTTCAGGTTATGAGTTGGTGCAACTATTATGAACTTCTGCTCAGGATTATGTTTCATAAAATCAATTATCATTCTTGTCTTTCCGAGCGAAGTCTGAGCTTTGATAATATGTATATCTTTGTCATTGCTATAAATTGCATCAATAAAATTATGGAACAAATCCGATTCAGCCTCTTTTAAAGTGCAGTAGTCTTCTTTCCTTATCCTGATAATGCGGTTTAATTCCGGTTTTGCCGTGGCAACCATATTTTCGCAGTGGTCGCACTCAACTCTGTATCTGCACATTTCACAGCTGAAACCGTCCATATGACCTTTTCTGAATGCCGCAAAAATTCCAGCCCATTCAATGTCAGTCTTTCTGACTTTTTCAAGAAACTTTTTCTTACCACCGCCAACTGTCCTCATATTGCTTGCTATAAGATACAGTTCATCAATGCTTAGATTTCTACCATCTGCAAAGTTTCTGTATAGTTCACATACATCATAAAGATACTCAAAGCTGAAATTCCTGACAACAGAAGTTTTTTTATTGTCCTTTTCAGCACACGATATAAGAACACAACTACTGTCATTATTGTACTTAATTCCAGGCAAACATCCATCTATGCTAATACCATGCTTTTTATAGAAATTACGCACTTTCTTTGAATAATGCTTATCGTCCGATTTCTTCATATAATAATCAACAAGTGCAAGTTCAATCTTCATAAGGCTGTTACTTTCAACAACATCATCAACTGTATAACATTCAACCGGTTCTGCTCTCAATATCTTTGAAAGTATATCTTCAATCAATAAAACTGTTCTTCTGTCTGTAATGTACGCACCAACAGAAACGTTGATAAATACCTCTTCATTCTCTCTCCTGATTTCCTTGTAAATTATGCCATATTGTTCAGCATATATTGACGGCATATGAGATTTTTCGCTGTATTTCATTGTTATTATCGTCTGCATAACACTGCCACCTCTCATTTTCTATTACTCATATGTTGTTATGCGTTAAATTTTAATTTCTACGGTTCTAAGTCAAGCAGGGAGGCGAACCAGCCTCCCTGACCCTCGGTTCTCTCACTCCGTTCGATTCATCTCTTAAATAATTTATTAATTAAGTTTTTTGGAAATAAAGTGGGGGATTTTTGTATTCTCCTTTATATATAAAGGAGAATGTAAATTTCCCCCCCGCTTTTTATTCAATCACATAGTGATTGAAAGGAATTGAGCGAAGCGAAAGGGCAAGGGTATGGGAGCGAAGCCGGCTCCCATCACAAATTAGTACCGCAGTCTGAAATCATAAAAAATGCACAATACCCTTAATATATTAAGAGTATTGTGCATAAGTTATTATTTTCCAGAATCATATTCTTATTTGCAAGCATCTGAAATATATACTTTTTGTATATAATCTGCTTCTGATTTTTACCTGTTAGATTTTATTATCTTATTTTATAATTATTAATATTTTAACATAAAAGTAAATCTCTTTGCAGGTCTGAGATGTAATAACCTGCCTATTATCAAAACTCAAAAATGACATTATAATAGTGACAGAAAAAAATTATTTATATGAATGAAAGTTATGGCTGAATCCGAAGAGGAGAGCTTCCGAGTGGAGTATCAGGTTCAGCCGAGTGCAGAGGGACACTGTGTATATCCTTTGTATCTCAACTCCTCGTGTCCAGCTTCCTGCTCCTCTATAACACCCTGTGCTGCAGTGGCACAGGAGAGTTTTTTTGCTTTCTCATTAAAAATTACCTGAATCATAGCCAGCAGCATTTTACAGATACCAAGTAAAAATGTCTACCAAAATTAAAAATAAAATTATAAATACAGAACTTTCTTAGTAAAGTCATATAAAATTAAAATTATCTATTATTTTAGTAGACATATCTCGCATATTAACTGTTAGTTATTTTTACTTTTATACATTTGTCCTGTCTTATCCTGCCATCACAATCTTCCAGTTCACCATATACCAAAGCTTCACCCCTGCCAAGATTTTTAAGCTGTTCCTCATAGTCAACAGCTTTTTTCTTATCTATCTCCCTTGCGATTTCACTTCTCATTTTCTTATCCACTGAAAAGGCAACGTGCAGACTGCTCTCACAAAGTATTGAAGTTTTCTCCTTTACACCCTCTCCGCACAGTATCTGCGTAGCTGTTATAACATTTAAATTTATCTTTCTTCCCTGTAATATTGCTTTACCAAGTGGTGTGTTTCCGGATATATCAAGATCCGCTATTTCATCAAATATAATATATGTTTCCTTATTTTCAGTCTTATGCATTTCACAATGTTTCATCATATCAGAAAGAAAATTTTCAGCCTCATCAGCATTGCTCCTCATAACTGAAATCTTATTTTCATTCTTAATCATTTCATCTACCGTCATAAAATTATTACTGATTGTAATATTTTTATCTATGTAATCTTCTGGCAAGACTTTCATAAGCTCTGTTCTGTCATATCCGCTGAACTCCGCACAGTCAAGAATTACAACACGCTTACCTATGTCATTAAGTTTCTTTGCAAGCGTAGTGAGGAAGTACGTTTTACCTGAACCCGACTTTCCTCTTACAAAAAGATGCCTGTTCATAAGGTCAGCACCTATACTCCAATATACTGGTTCACCATTTTCTGAAACACCCAGCCTGATACGCTCTGTATCGTCATTGGTATTAAGTACAGAGTACATTCCTGCTCCCTTTACTGGAATCTTAGCCATTGCTTCATCATCAAGCAATGTCATTCTGACCGCTATGAAATACTCTCTTTTACCACTGTCAGTTATATTTGTCCGATACAAATATCTGTTGTCACTTGTACCCGAATTATACTCTATCAAATTATTTTCAGCCATAATTCGTCTGAGGTTCGTTCCTTCCCTGTCAGCAGCAAAAACAGGAATATTCTTTAAAATCTCCCTGAACAAATCTATTTTTATAAGCAACAAATCACCTTTAACATAAACAACCAACTTATCACTGTTTAAGTTCGCATTGAATATATTGCAGTCAGCAAGCAATATTTCATCTTCACTTATACGATAATTCAATTCATCCGCAAATTCTTCTATAATAGTATCTTCGTCATTGAAATCTTCCGAATCAGATATTATACTATATACGCTGTCGCTCCAATCCTGAAAATCCTCTTCTGTAAAGACACTGCATTCATATACACTACACATTTTTCTGAAAACTGCTATACACATACTCAATGTCAGATAAGCATTTTCTGAATTTTTATACCTAAAATCGCAGGCATTCTCCTTATCAATAATTTCAAAATCGTTCTTATACTTTTCAAAGAAAGTTTTAACAAAATCCACAACAACCTTGTCAAAATCATAGCATACTCTGTTAATATCATCAAGACTATCAGTCTCTAAATCACTCATATCATAAAAGAGAAATGCCTCATCTGAAAGTTCTCCCTGCACCATATATCTGTCACTTATTACTGCACAATTACATTCCGCTTTCGGATTTTCATCTGAACTGCTGAATGAAAATAATTCTGCTATAAGTTCCATTTTCGCTGCTTCGCTGTCTGGCATTGTCTTATTTTTAACAGTAACAGAGTTATCATCGAACAACACAAAACAGTCTTTATTATCATAAGCTATCGTCTTTATCTGAGACTGTTTCAAAGGCGATAGCTTATACATCGGACTGCTGGAACTGCTGTCTCTATTATAGACTTTAAGCCACGTATTTAATGCCTGTTTCTTTTCGTGCGAGTTACAGCCGTATATTACTACTGTTTTATTGAGTTTATACCCAAGTGATGCCAGAGGCGTAAGCAACAATGCAGATAATCTTAACAAAGCAATCTGCTCCGTTTCCTTTGCTTTAATAAGATGACAGTATTCGTTTAAAATCCTGCCTGCTCCTTTTATTTCAAAATTCACTACATCAAAATGCGATTCACTTATAGCTTTCGATGACAAAAAAGCTGATTTGTCATAAGAAATAAAACGCCAGTTACCGTTTTTTTCTCTTTTAAATCCAGGCTTATATACCAACAAATATCCTTTGTCACTTTGTGTCAGCTTATTTTTTATATGGTTAAACATAAGTCTGTTGATTTCAGATGATTTAAAATTATTTGTAAAAGCCTGAAATTTCACACTTGAATCAATATGCTTTTTTATCTGATAATTATAAAAGTCATTCAATGGTATCAGAACATCAAAACGTCCATATATTGAAACACATTTCAGGTATATGTATATTTGCCTGTCATATTTATTGTCTGAATACACTTTTGAAGCCTCTGAAACAATGAACTCTGCAAAGTGTACTGCTGAAAACTTATTTTTTACTACAGGCTTTTTCTGTTCTGAACCATATATACCAACATTTCCGTACACATCCTGAGCATAGACGGTTTTGGTTGTAGTCTTAATATTCTTTCTACTTTTTACAAGAGACAGACGCATTAATCTTGGATTTTCCATCAATTCATCTTCAGGAATATAAACTTCTTCATCAACAGTTTTCTGTATATCTGCTAAATAACCTTTTCCCTGTAATTCCCTGACAGCCTGCTCCGCCGTTACAGGACGGTTATATTGATTAGTACCTTGTAAATTGTTGTTCGCTGATGTTTGCGGTGGATTATCACCGGACGGATCACTCTGAACGTTAATATTCATACTTTCTATTTTTGTTGGTATAATTGGTATAAACGGTGAATCTGCCATATATACTCCTCCTTTTCTGTTTGTAATATTATACCATATATTTCGTATTATTTCAAGATATTCTGTAAATATCAGCAATTTCAGTTATATATCATAAAAGTGAATCTATGCCAGGTACTGATTTTACGAAAATGGTGTGACCGCATAGGTTGGACCGCCTTCGGGCGGAACATAGGAACACAATCAGACAGGAGGTGAAAAAATGTTCAACAACCAGCGTTATCTGACAAGAGGTGTAGCAGACGAAATACCGCTTGAACTTCAGCTTTTTATGTGGAGTTGTATCGACAAACTTCCCGAGGAACGAGACTATTTTCAGGTATTCAAATTTGAAAATCTGAATGGCATTCAGAAAATCACGCACTTTTTTGAACAGCCAAAGTACCATATGGAATATCTTATCACGACAGAAAATCCCATAACAGCAAAAGTTTACATAATTGACAGCAACAAATATAGCACCATGTTACTTGCATCTGAATACTAATCCACACAACAAATCCCTCTCGATTAATTTCGGGAGGGCAATTTTTATTTTACGGAGGAAATCAAAATGGAAGAAGAAAAAATTTACTGCTCCCACTGCGGAGACGTAATCGAGGGTGACGACTACGACACAATCGGCGGCGAGCCAATCTGTCAGGACTGTGTTGACAGATACACAACCGTCTGCGACCGCTGTGACGAGATTGTCTGGGACGATGATGTTTACAGCGATGAAGATATATGTGTGTGTTCTTGCTGTTATGACAACTACTACACTCGCTGTGAGGAGTGCGACAGCATAGTTCACAACGACGACACTTATGAATACGACGATTGCTATTACTGCTATGAATGCTATCAGAAAATCCGCAGAAACGCATCAATCCACGAATACGGCTACAAACCTACTTCTATATTTTATGGCGATTCAAACCGTTATTTTGGTGTTGAACTTGAAATCGACGGAGCAGGCAAAGATGACGATTATGCAGAAGAAATCCTTGACATTGCAAACGAAGACGATGACCATATTTACATCAAAACTGACGGCTCTCTTGATGACGGAATGGAAATAGTTACCCACCCGATGTCACTTGAATATCACAAGAACTTCTGCTGGGACAGAATTATGAAAAAAGCAGTATATCTTGGTTATCGTTCACATCAGACCTCAACCTGCGGACTTCATATTCATGTCAACAGGGATTCACTTGCATCTGACCGTGATGAACAGGACGAAGTTATCAGCCGTATACTTTACTTTGTTGAACATCACTGGAACGAGATGCTGAAACTCAGTCGCAGAACAGAATATGCTATGAACCGCTGGGCAGCACGTTATGGTTACGAAAATTCGCCGAAAGCAATCATGGACAAGGCTAAGAAAAATTACGGTCGTTATGTTGCTGTAAATCTCTGCAACTACCACACTATCGAGTTCCGACTTTTCAGGGGAACGCTCAAATACAACACTCTTATTGCTACGCTGGAGCTGGTCAACAAAATCTGTGAGCTTTCTGTCCTGATGAACGATGATGAGATGTCTAAACTTTCATGGTCGGAATTTGTGGCTGGAATTACCGAGCCAGAACTCATTCAGTATCTCAAGGAAAGACAGCTTTACATCAACGAAAAAGTTACAACAGAGGAGGAATTTTAATTATGTGTGCATTATTCGGCTGGCTTGATTACAAGCATATCACACCATACAAAGTCCTGAAGAAACTCACTCAAGCACTCGCAAATGCTGCGGAAGAACGTGGCACAGATGCTTCTGGTATCTCATACATCAGGGACGGCAGAGTTACAATTTTCAAACGTCCGAAACCTGCCCACAAGGTGAGATTCAATATCCCTGAAAATACTGTTGCTGTTATGGGACATACCCGTCTTACTACTCAGGGAAATCAGAAATTCAATCAGAACAATCACCCATTTTTCGGCAAGGCTGATAAGGATTTTGCATTTGCACATAACGGCGTACTGTACAACGACAAAGAACTTCGCAAGACAAAAAATTTGCCTGCTACTAATATTGAAACCGACAGCTATGTTGCAGTACAGCTTATTGAACAACAGAAAAAGCTTGATTTTGAAAGTCTGAAAAATATGGCTGAAACTGTACAAGGCAATTTCAACTTTACTGTACTTGACGAAGATAATTCGCTGTATATCGTCAAAGGCAGTAACCCTATGTACCTGCTCCACTTTGAAACGCTCGGAATTTACATTTATGCTTCAACTGAAAGCATAATGAAAAACGCCCTGAAAAAAATCAGTATGCTGAATTTCCCGTATGCCCGAATCGAAACAGTTCATGGGGATATTCTCAGAATTGACAGCAACGGTACTATCTCACGTTCTGAGTTTGAGGACAATTTAGCTTCATGGTACAGATATTCATACGATTTCAATGATTATACCCAGCATGAACAGCTCCTTTTGGATATGTGCAACTGTTACGGAATTGATGAAGATGATGTAATCCTGCTCCTTGAATATGGCTATACAGCAGACGAAATTGAAGATTTATTTATGGACTATGACCTGCTCTATGAAACTATCCAGAGCATAAAATACCCTGAATGTTACGACAATTTTTTGACAGAAGTGTAAACAATAAAAATTAACAGCATAATCTGAAAATTAAAAAATAATACCGCCCAACATATAAATAAAAAAATATATGAAAGGCGGTATTTTTTTATGAATTTACCAAAGTTTAATTCAAATGATGAGCTTCCTCTTGTAATGACAGCAAAGGACATTGCAGGCTATCTCAATATCTCGCTGACATCAGGCTATAATCTTATGAACTCAAAGGGCTTTCCAGTTCTGAAACTCGGAAAACAGCTCCGTGTGACACGTGATAATTTTCTGGACTGGCTCAACAACACAAATGAGGTGATTTACAAATGAAAAAAGGAAACAACGAAGGCTCAATCCGCAGACGTTCCAACGGCACATGGGAAGGACGCTATTCGGACGGTCGTGACGACAACGGCAGACAGATTCAGCGTTCTGTATACGGCAAAACCCGCAAAGAAGTTGCCGAAAAACTCAACGCCATACTCCATAATAAACAGACTGGTTCTTATGTTACTCCGAACAAACTTCTTCTCAAAGACTGGCTTGTACAGTGGCTTCAGAACTATGCTTCTGTAAGCATAAGACCGTCCACCTATATAAGCTACGAGGGATATGTCCACAACCACATTATCCCGATATTAGGTGATATTCCGATACAGCAGATTACTCCTGCCGTAATTCAGGACTTCTACAACCAGAAATTTGAAAACGGCAGAACCGACGGAAAGGGAGGTCTGTCGGCTAAAACAATCCGTAATCTTCACAATATGCTTCATCAGGCTATGGAGCAGGCTTGTATCAACGGAATAATTATAAACAATCCTACTCACGGAACGGTTATTCCGCATCAGGTGAAAAAAGAAATGCGTGTACTTTCCGTTGACGAACAGGCAAAACTTTTAAGTGTTATACATACACACAGACTTGGTTTTGCAATATTGTTTGACCTTGCAACAGGTCTGCGTATTGGTGAACTATGTGCATTACGCTGGACTGATGTAAACTTCAATAAAGGCACTATAAAAATCAGCCGTACCTTACAGCGTATCAAGAAAAATATGAATGAACTTGAAGAAGTCGATGATGATGACGAAATCACCTGCTCCACTGTTCTTATTGAAGGCAATGTAAAAACTCCAAAAGGCTACAGGGAGATTCCGATTCCACAAAATGTATGGATTATGCTTCTTGAACATAAGGAACGTCAGCAGCAGGAATATATGGCTTTGGGTGTTCCAATTATACCCAACAGATTTGTATTCTCAATGCCGTTCGGAACTTGCGTTGAACCCCATACAATGCGTGATGCTTTGAACTACCTGCTTAAAATCGCTGAAATCGAACACGCCAACTTCCACGCTCTCCGTCATACCTTTGCAACAAGAGCAATTGAAAACGGTGTGAATGTCAAAGCACTCAGCGATATTTTAGGTCATGCAACCGTACAGATAACAATGGATTTGTATTGCCATTCCTCACTTGACCTTATGCGTGACAGTATGAACAAAATTGCTGGACTTTTCTGAATATATGGGCGGAGCGTAATTGCTCCGCCCTATTATTTTTACAAGATTCACATTAATTTGCAAATTCTAAACTTTTTTGCTTAAGAAATATACATTGTATTTGTTTTTGATTATCTATATCAAATTTGTTGGTTTTAATCTTGTTTTATAACAGATACCAGCTTTGCAAGAGTTGTTTCTCGTTTATCTTTCTTCAGCTGACATTCCCAAACAACTATAACTTTCCAGCCTGTCTGTTTAAGTGCATCGAAATTTTCTTTATCCCGTTCAATATTTCGGTTTATCTTGTTCATCCAGAAATCAGTATTGGTTTTCGGAACTACAAAATATCTGCAGTTTTCATGACCATGCCAGAAACATCCATTAACAAAAATACAGGTTTTATATTTCGGAAGAACAATGTCAGGCGTTCCGGGTAATCTTCTGTCATTCTTGCGATATCTGAAACCTTGAGAGAAAAGATACTTACGTACCATAACTTCTGGTTTTGTATCTTTTCCTTTTATTCTTGACATATTATAACTTCTTGTCTTTTTATCATGTACGTCCGTTCCTAACACCTTCTTTTATAAATTCATCGGTTTTTATCATAAACCAGAACATTCCCTCCAAAAGTTTTACAGGTATGCTGTTTCCTGCCATTCTGATAATTTTATCTCTCGGAAAAAGAGAAGAACCTTTATGAAAATCCACATCACGCTTTTTTATATGCTTGTAGTCCTTATCTTTAAATCCCATAAATAACAGGCATTCTCTCGGTGTAAGATAGCGGAATTTACTTTTTCCGGATACTCCGCTGTCAAACCAAAGATTGCCTGAATTTGGATTTCTGTCCTGTTTCGTTGTTATAGTTCTTATATATTGTACATCAGAATTAAAAACACCACCCGGAAGAATTATCTGTGGATTTTCGTTCCATATCTTACGTCTTGATGGAGTATCATTCGGAGTACATTCTATTGCTTCCTCATACAGATATTCTCTGGCATAATCAATTCTCAGTAAATCTTCTATAGTCTTTTTGTTTTTTCTGTAATATTTTGTTTTCTGATAAGAACTTATTATATCTTCAGATTCTATACCATTGAAATATTCTTCTAACATTTTATAAAGTTCTTCATCATTTCCATAGTACACACTCAGCATAAGCAGGCGTGGTCTGTTCTGTGGAAGTCCGAAATCAAGAGCATTGAGCGGAAAATATTTGCTGAAATAACCGATATTTTTCAATTGATTAATCCATATGTCAAAATTTCCTTTATGACGTGATGAAAGAAGTGATGGTACATTTTCCATAAGCAGAAAGCGGGGAAGTGATTTATTATCATCTTTCATTTCCTGAAGAATTCTTCCTACCTGCCATAACAGACTTGAACGGCTTCCGGAATCTTTGTCAATTCCTTTGTTATACCCATGAAATGCACCTACATTAGATAAATCCTGACATGGAAAAGAATAAGTAAGTATATCGATATTGTCAGGCATGGAATTTCCGTACAGAGAACTTATATCAACAAAGTTATTACTTCGCCTGATACCTGAATATATATACCTGAGAGCCTCAACGGAATACGTTTTCAGCATACTGTATTCCATATGCTCTTTTCCGTCATTACTCAATGTATAGTCTTTCAGTATTTCAAGAAGTTCCTGTTTTTCCATTACCGAAATATCCTCATCAAGTCTGGAAGAATTGTGAATAGCATCATACGCTACGAAAGCATGAATATCCCATTCGCACGTACCGAGCGTATTTACTTTTATATCCAGATTTTCAAGTGCTCTCACCTGGCTTCCGATTCCACTGAAAAATTCAACCAGATTATACGTATGCTTCATTTTTATTCAATAACCCTTCTGTTTTCAATTTATCCTCAAACTGTAAAGCTGTCTGAATAACTTTTGTAACCCTGGACGGCACTTTTCCTGTTTTTGAATTGCCGGGAATATTACCCGTTGCTGCCATATCAGTCACCTGCTTTATTGCTGAAAGTTCCTGATATGATATGCTTATCCTGTTTTTCTGTGCAACTGCAACAAGATTCTGCCAGTAAGCAGCACCACGATTTATAATTGCCATGACGTTCCGGATATTATTATCCTCTTTCTTTTCGGTCTTTGCATAACTTTTATTTTCTCTGGTCTCAGATGAACTTATAAGTTCTTTCAGAAACTCGTCTAAAGGACTATACTCTATTTTATCACAGAACTGCGTCCATGTCAATTCTTTTTTACAGTACTCAGTTACAATTATTCCGTTACTGTCACAGATAAAGTCATTTGTCATTTTTGTGACAATCTCTATTTCACGCATAAAAGCAGGCGAAACAGCCTGTTTTTCCCATATCCCGAGCCAGTCCAAAGAGAAGCCCTCAGGAATGGAGGAAATTATTCTTGCAACAGTATATGGTACGATATTCAGCTTGTAACCACCTGTCTTATACCAAAACCCTGTCGGATTTCTTGCAGAATCTTTGTTGGATTCAAGATAACCGTCAACCGTTCTGTATATAATTGCAGCACATACACATTTCCTGAACCAAAACTCATTAAAGGAATTCTTATCTTCGTCTTTCAGCTTTTCCACAAAATATTTCATTGTCCATGTCTTACCTTTTGAAACAATATCAGGACGGCACCAAAACACAGCGGTTATATACATTGCAAGCTGCTCTTTTGTGATAACCTGATTCTTCGGGAATTTCGACATAAATCTTTTCTTTGCATCACCTGAAAGCTTGACCTGCTCCTGCTGATATTTTTTTCTTGCCCTTTCATAGTACCAGCCTGTAGGCACGGCAGACTTTCCAGGAGGTGCAAGATATTTCTTTGACATCTTCTCCATCTGTACATGAAAAGGCTCATTTGAAAACAAGTCAGCAGCAGTTACTTTGTTCTGACTGTTTGCATATCGTGCTATTGCCTGCACCATCAAATCATATAAACGTATTCCATCCCCATCTTCTGTTTCACGGTCATCTATAACTGTAAGTTTCATAGGTACATAGATACCATTAAGTTCACTGTTTGTCTTCTTCAAAACAGCTTCTGCAAGTGATGCTGTAGTCTGTCCGCCGTTGATAATCTGTAAATCCACAATCTTTGTAATATAGAGTGTTCCGTCAATAAATTCTGTTTCAACATCGGAAGCAGTTACAGCAATTCCGTTATTATATGTAAAAAATTTCTCAGGTTCATTATTGATTGTTTTTTTGATACCACCATTGACACTCTTTGAACCGCCTGTTCCAAGAAATGCCCTGACATTCCCCTCAAGTACACGACTGCCATGTTCGATATAAATATCTGCAAGAAGCTTTCCGGGAATTATTGCAATATATGCCTCATATCCTGTATTATCACCTATATCACCTCTGATACATGGAATACTACTATAACTGTAATCATTTGCAATATCAATGACAATAGGTTCATTGTTGTTGCTGTTTTCCATTTCAAAGAATCTTTCAGGATACCACAATACAATTTCAAGCGGTTTTCCGTTGAAATCATCTTTCTTGATTTTTTTAGTGATCTTTGCTTTCTTCTTTTTTCCTTTGGTACTATTTATTGTGGTTTCAAGCAGATTAGTATTCAGAAGCCTTGTATCAAGCTCCTTGTTTGTAAGTATATATAATTTTACTTTAAGTATCATGTCTTTGTCATCAGTATCAGCATTCATTCTTTTTCTTATGAAAGAAGATATTTTTAATACATCGTCAGAATCATCAAAGTAAGAACGGATATTACCATTGCATACTTCATCAAGAAAATAATATAGTTTCCAGTAAAGTTCATCAACACGTGTTCTTGTAAGTTTATCAGGTTCTTGCAAATCCTGAAAATCACTTATGAAAAGAATCAGGCTATGTTCTGTTTCATCAAAGCAGTATCCGTCCGCACGCATAATCCTGCCGCCTTTTCCTTTCTTGTTTCCCATACCTGTCAGTTCCGGTGAATCTATCTCGTCAAAGTCAACAAGAAGATCGAGTGTATGATTTATGAATTCATCTTCCGTATCAGTTCCGCTATGTGCAGAATCAGCTCTCAGTGTATTTAGGAAATCTTCCCTGTATTCCTGATAATTCATATATTTTATCCACCTCCGTACATTCAGATGCTTATTTCAAATCCTGCTATCCTGTTAAGATCTATGTCATATGTTGACTTTACAACAGCCTCCGGAACGGTTGCAGGTGTCATTTTCGGAAAATCACTGGTTACCTTGAAATTCCTGCTGTAAATCTTTTCGTATACAAAATCATCATAATAATTATTGTATTCATAACCCTGCAATGCAACTTTTGACATGAAAACATCATGGTCTTCACTGTCAGAAAACATATTCATTACTTCAATTACAAGCCTGTTCAGTGTAATACCGTTATATTCCGAACTCATCTTTTCAAGTGCATATACAACAAGTTCACCATCATACTCACTGTCAAGCTGTTCAAGTGATGATATTTTTACTGTCTGTGAACTGCGTTTTATTGCCTTTACTTCAGTCCACGTTTCATTATATGAAAAATCCTTGTGTGTAAGTTCCTGCCCGCTCCAGCTTCTCAGTGCATCATAACAGCCTAGTCTTGATATAAGCTGTTCTTTTAGGAAAAGAAGTTCACCAATAAGTCCCATAATATGCGGCTCACTCAGAAAATCCTTTTTAGAGGAAACAAAGAGTTTTTTCCATTGATTGAAACGCAGAATGACAGAATTATATCCTTCTACGGCATTTGCAAGATATCTGGTCTGTTCCGTAATATCATTGCAGAATGTATAAAAAAGACTGCTTATTTCTTCATCAGTAAGCGAAAATCTCAGTGTCTTGTATTTTCTGTTATCATACTGATTTACTTCAATTGCTGAAGTACCCTTTACTTTTCTTGGATTGAACTGAGAACGTAGTTCAATGGACTTCCTGCCTTTTTCATCAAGTCCGATATACAATTCAAGAATATGATCCGGATCAGTCCTTATATATTTTTCCGGTTCTGTAAATGATTCAAATCTTTCTTTCATATCCGGCATTATTCTTCCTCACTTTCGGCAAGTATATCATTGAGTTCAAACCAGTTACAGAACCTGTTTGCACTGTAAGCAGCAATTTCAGCAACAGATGAATTATTATTTTCAGGAAAACCTATTGCAAATCCGACGGACGGAATATCGTTCATATCAGCTTTAAACTGTCTGAACACTTCTTTCTGATTACTTGCTTTTCTGCTGTCATCTTTGCTCTTTTCGTTGTATTCCTGAGCATCAATCAGATATATTATAAGCAGCGGTCTTCTGTCCTTTACATATCTGAACCAGGTTTCTCCGGGATATGTTGATTTTTCATCAAATTCCTTTTGTTTTCTGCCTTTATAGTATTCTCTGAATCTTTTCTCTGCCTCTTCTATTATATCATCTTTGGTTCTGTCAGAAGTATCAAAAATACCTGTCTTGCCGTCTGTAGGTCCTCCGATTTTTCCTCTTCTGCCTATACATAAAAGGTCTCTTTCCGTATCAATCTCACAGTTTCCTCTTCTTATAGCCTGTATATCCATATCAGCTATTTTAACATATTTTCCGCTTGTTCCATTGATAAACGCTATATCAAACAAAGCAACAGACGGGTCATTACATTTATCCAGAAAACTGATAATCTGCGAAGGTATGAAACGGCTGTTACATTCTGAAATACTCACATTTTCAAGTAATCCGGATATTCTTTTTTTAGGTACTTTCTGTATAATATGTCTTTTCTGCCCACGCAAACCTTCTGATAATTCAAATGCCATTCCGGCAGAAACAAGAGATTCAATGAATTGTTTTACATATCTGAAGTTTTCTTTCTGTATTTCAAGATTATATACCAGATAAGGAGTTTCAATAATATCACCGAAATAGCTGTATCTTACAGTTTCGTCCTTAGCATTACGCATTTTATTCGGAGATGTTATCTGGAGTTCTTCAGAATCGTTTCGTACTCTTATACCAAACTCTTTCGGAGTCTTTCTTTCTATATTCATAGTATTCATATCTGATTTTAGTTCTTCTGTTGCATCAGCTATATCAGCATACCATTCAGCGGATTTTTTCCCTATCCATATACGGAAAAGATCTTCATAGCCATGCCTGTAACCGAACCATCTGCCCATCTGCATAAGTACATCATATGTACAGGTATTTCTGTAGAAATAGCTGATAATAAGTCCTTCAAGCGTAAGTCCTCTGGAAAGTGCAAGACCTCCTACAGCAATAACCCTCATTCCGTCATTTTCAGGATACACAAGTGTATTATCTTTTCTTGAACAGTTCACAACTTTTATCACAATCGGGTTAATCGACTGAAGAAGAATACCGGCAATATCGTCCCACTCAAATTCAACAGATAAAAAATGTTGTTCCCATACATCATAAATTTTCCTGAGTACAGGATTTTTCATTGATTCTTCAAAGTCGTTACAATTCAAGTTGAATTTTATTGCACTGTATGCTTCCTTATGTATCTTTTCTGTTTCAGAAGATATATAATTCTGCACATCTGTAAATCGTGATATATTTATAAGCATTGAACGATGTGCCTTTTTATCTCCACGCAGGTCACGTATAGCATTTACGATATAAAAAGCATATATTGCATCAGTAAGACTTTCAGGCAGTTCGCCCTCCCAGTCCTTTTTATGTGAAGAATAAAAAGAATAACCATCATTTTCATTGACACCTGCATCATCTATATAGACAAGCTGTGAATGATGTTTACCTTTAATATCAAAAATTTTTTCTGCACCGATATAATTTGTCGGTGTGGGAAGTGAAACAATAAAATCTTCAGGAAATAAATCCTGATTTCCCATTTCATCGGTTGTTTCAGGATCTATAAAAACATTTGCAAAAGGTGTTGCAGTAAATCCGACATAAGTTGTACGTGTGAAAGTATTCGCAAGTTTTCTGATAAGTCCGTTTATTGTTGTAGGATTTTCTGATGATTTGTTTGTATTTACCGAAGCATTGTCTGCCTCATCATCAATCATAAGCATAGGAAGGTCAATTTTTCCGGTTGTTTTATCAGCATTAAGGTCTGTAAGCCATTCAGTTAATTTTTTCAGAACTGAATCTTTCTTTTTTATAACGAATACTACAGCAGCATTATTATTGTTAAGAGCAATGGCTATTTCTGTATTATTTTTTCTGAAATCGCTTTTTCTTGATGTAAATGCTGTTGCATAAATCTGCTGATTGTCAAGACCTACACCTACACGCTTCTTGTTGGATATATCAATACCTATAAATCCCTCTTCTATCCTTTCCTGAGTTTGTCTTCTGAGTGATTCTATCGTTCCTGTCAGGAGGATAAATACCTTATATCCGGCATCAGCAGCTTTACATATAAGTCCGATATATGTGGAAGTCTTTCCGGACTGAACGTCACCGATAACAAGACCTCTTCTGAGAACAGGACTGCTGACTGCTTTCTGAGGGTCAAGAAGACAGTTCATAATATTATGGTCAAGCGTTTCATTGCCGAGCGTGCTTACAACATTCGGACTGAAACCTTTTTTATCTTTAAGATATTCGCTGTATCTTGTCCAAAATTTCGGTTCTATGTCATCTTTTCTGTCAGTATACCATTCTTCCTGCTCATAATCATTAAGAATCTTACTTCCAGGAGCCGATTTTATCATATATATGTATTTGAGCTCATGTCTACATTTTTCAGTTTCTTCATACAGACATTCTACTCCTGTGAATTTTATAGCTTCTTTAATAAGCTCTTCTATCTTTTCATCAGTAAGAGTATCCTTTATTTTACGAACGTTTACAAGATTCCTTACTATTCCTACAATATTTTTTACTTTTTCATCATTGACCATAATTATGTATGTCCTTTCAGTTTCTGTTCAAGTTTTGGAAAATTACAGAATGGTTCTGAATTAAAAAGTTTGTCAATAACACTGTTTCTGTCAGTTGCTCCTGCCCGCATTGCCATTCTGATAATAATTTCTGCTTCTTCTTCTATATGAGCAATTCTTTCATCTGTCACTTCATCATTGATAACATTCTGTGATTTATCTATATATATCTGCTGATATGGTACGTTCTTTTCGATTTCTTCCAGAACCATATCAAGATACGGACGTGCTTCATCATTGATTTTTTCTTTTAATATATCAAAAATTCTTGAATTACGGTTTATCTGGTACGTATACAGACCCTCTCTAAGACTTTTTCTTTCCCAGATATAATCAGTATTTTCATCAATATTTTCAGTTCTGCCCCTGTATCTCTGTTTCTGTACAGATTTATCCATCGCCTCATCTACTGCCTTTGTAAGACGTTTTTTTATTAATGGTGGAATAGTTGCATTCTGTTTTTTTATATCAATTCCCCATATATCATCAAGAGAATTAGGAATATCAACTCTTATCCTTGCATATTTGGTAAGTTCATCACGATGTCGGTTAAACCATGTCCCCCATATGATAAGCCTTTCATTTCTGTAAATATAAAATCCCTGTTTGGAACGGTAGTTTTCTGCTCCGCCTGATAATCTTCTGTCTTCAGGAGAAAGGTCTTTTTGAAAAGGAAGAATAAACGGCTGAACCATAACAATATGTTCCTTTCCGGAAGAATCCGGAACAGTAATGCTGATTTCACGTCTTACATCAGTTTTGTTATGACTTTCAAGAAAAGGGTCAAGTCCGCTCAGTCTGTAATTGTTTACCCATATTTTTATGGCTGATTTGTCATTTCTGTTGAGAAAACGATGAAAAATCAGAGAAATATAATCTGTAACACTTGTCATTCTTTTGCTTAGTTCTGAATATATATTCCCGGAGGATTTCTGCATTATATCGAAATTTTCCCATACAACCACTGTTCCGCTTTCATGATTGTCAAGATAATCAATAAAACGTATTCTTTTAGTCTGTTCTTCTGAACACTCAATCATATACCAGTCACGGTTTTCTTCAATAATATCCAGATCCCATATATAAGCTGATACAACTCCGTTTTTTCTGCTTGCAACAGTCAGTCTGCGACATTGTGAAAGTGAAGCGGCTTTCATTCCAAGTCCGAACCTGCCAAGGTCATCGTCAGATCTTCCATTTCTTTTGTTTTCACTTCCATATTTCATTGCATCAAAAAGTTCATCTTTTGTCATTCCGTCCCCGTTATCGCATATTACAACATAACATTCTGTAGGCTCAACAGGAAATTTCAGCTTTATTTCTGTGGCATGAGCACTGATACTATTATCAAAAATATCCGCCACTGCACTCTCAAAAGAATATCCAATAGCTCTCATAGATACCATAAGTACATCTGCTGTAGGCTGATTTTTTCTTAAATTATTCACTTATTCACCTTCTCTTTTTTATAATTAAATGTTCCGTCTATAATTATATCACATATATTGACAAAATTCAATATAATCAATGAAT
>DETU01000058.1:36894-55851 GCA_002362175.1 Ruminococcus sp. UBA3280 | reverse complement strand
TTCAACTCACAATCAATAATCAATAATTTTATAATCCTTATAAAACATACCGTAGTCCTTGATTTTTCCCTCATGAAGATTTTTAATAATCGGAAAAAGAATCCTCAAAGCACCGTCCTCATAAGTAAGATATGGCTTGAAATTTACACTTATTTCGTAAGCGGGCGGAAACTGATTTGATACCCAGCCGGGGTCACACGAATACACATAAATCCCATCACGGACAAAATCCGAAGCTATAGAATGAGTCATCATGTTAAGAGAAGCTTTAGCCATGTTGGTATGTACATGACGTGCAAGTTTCTGTTTGGTATTGAAACGCCCCTCAACCGAACTTACATTTATTACCCACGACCGTTCTTCCCTGCCGTGATTAAGATATTTACGAAGTCCGTTAGTAAGAATAAAAGGTGCGGTAACATTGATAAGCTGAACTTCAAGAAGTTCCTGCGGAGATATTTCTTCAGGTCTGCGAACCCATGAATTTTTATCGGGTTGTTCACCATAATCAACAAGCTGATTATTCGGGATAATGGAAAAAGCTTTTTCTTCCTGCACGCACAGTGATAAAATACGTCTGAAACCGTGCTTATCTTCAATTGAATTTTCTTTCATTTCGAGTGCGGAATAATATTCAGAGGATTTTTTTACAGTCTGAGCAGCATTGTTAATGAGTATATCAAGACGACCGTTGCATATATTTCCAATCTGTTCAATCAGTTCACCTATACGGTCAACTCTTATAAGGTCAAAACCAATAATAAAAAGCCTGTCCCTGAAATTCTCGAAATCAGGTTCATGTGAGTAAGATTCAAGAGCATTTTTCGGATAGCGTGTAACAGCTATTACGGACGCACCCATTCTGAGCAATTTAAGACAGACAGCATAGCCAATTTTAATTCTTCCTCCCGTAACAACAGCTGTTTTTCCTGTAAGGTCACAAGTAAGGTCTCTCATTTTTTCGTTAAGTGCGGAACATTCAGGACATATTCCGTAATTTTCCATATTACGCTGACGGCACATAAGACAGATTTTCATAAAGTTCCTCCTTTAAAGTAAATTTATATTATTTTAACACAAATTACAAAAAATGTCAAATTAATCATTGACAAATTAAATATAATATGATATAATAATATTGTCAGTAGTTTAAGTTCAGAATGTCAGCCCCTCAAGCTGATGGTGCGGTTTTCCGCCTGACACTTCCGCATAGCTTAAGAAAGTAAAGCGTTCCTCCTGCTAAGAGGAAAGATTACGGTGCAAAGCCGTATGCGGATTTTAAATAAAGAAACACAGTCCGAACGGACTGATTTTTATTTTATGCAAGGAGGAGTTTTAAAAAATGAAAATTGAAACACAGTGTCTGCACGAAGGCTACAAGCCAAAAAACGGTGAGCCGAGAGTTTTGCCGATAGTGCAGAGTACAACATATGTATATGACTCAACCGAAGAAGTAGCCGCAGTATTTGACGACCCTACAAAAAGCCTTATTTACTCACGTTTTGAGAACCCCACAACAATGGCTGTCGAAGAAAAGATAGCAAAGCTTGAGGGCGGTATAGGTGCTATGTGTACAAGTTCAGGACAGGCTGCAACACTTCTTTCTATTCTGAATATATGCAAAGCAGGTGACAGCATTGTAAGTACGCCTGAAATTTATGGCGGTACTATCAATCTTTTCTCTTTCACGTTAAAGAAACTCGGCATTGAGTGCATATATATTGACCCTAATGCAAGTGAAGAAGAAATAAGCAATTCATTCAAGCCCAACACAAAAGCAATGTTTGGTGAAACAATTGCAAATCCTGCACTTACCGTACTTGATATAGAGAAGTTCGCAAGAATTGCACACTCTCATAATGTTCCGCTTATAGTTGACAACACATTTGCAACGCCGATACTTTGCAGACCTATTGAATTTGGTGCTGACATTGTAATTCACTCAACAAGTAAGTATATGGACGGTCATGCAGTACAGACGGGCGGTGTAATTGTTGACAGCGGTAACTTCAACTGGGCAAACGGCAATTTCCCTGAATTTACAGAACCCGACGAATCATATCACGGCATTTCCTATGTACAGACTTACGGAAAATCCGCATACATAGTAAAGGCAAGAATGCAGTTAATGCGTGATTTTGGCTGTTATCCTGCTGCAAACTCATCTTTCCTGCTCAATCTCGGACTTGAAACCCTTGCTGTTAGAATGAAGCAGTACTGTGAAAATGCTCTGAAAGTTGCAAAATATTTTGAAAGTTCGGACAAGGTTGAATCCGTAACATACCCGGCACTTGAATCAGACAAGGGATATAAACTTGCACAGAAATATCTCAGCGGCTGCAGCGGTGTAATATCATTTGTAATCAAAGGCGGCAGACCAAATGCCATAAAGTTTATGGACAGCCTTAAACTTGCTTCAAATGAAGTACACGTTGCAGATATAAGAACCTGTGTTCTTCACCCGGCAAGCGAGACACACCGCCAGCTTACGGAAGAACAGCTTGTAGCGGCAGGAATCAACGGCGGTATGATAAGATTTTCATGCGGACTTGAAAATGTTGATGATATTATTGCCGACATTGAACAGGCTTTCAATGCAATAGACTGATAATATATTGAATGCGGATAGTAAAATATCCGCATTTTTTTATATAAAGTACTTGACAAACCGTACAATATGTGATATTATATACTTATCATACCTGCAAAGTAGGAAAAGAAAGGCTGATTATTATTATGAGTAATTATAAATTTGAAACATTACAGGTTCATGCAGGTCAGGAATCCCCCGACCCTGCAACAGACGCAAGAGCTGTTCCAATCTATGCCACAACATCATACGTTTTCAAAGATTCGGCACAGGCGGCAGGACGTTTTGCACTTACCGAAAGCGGAAATATATACACACGACTGATGAACCCGACTTCAGACGTTTTTGAAAAAAGAATTGCTTCACTTGAGGGCGGAGCAGCCGCACTTGCAACCGCATCAGGTTCTGCGGCAATTACATATGCAGTACAGAATATAGCAACGGCAGGAGACCACATTGTTTCGTCCACAAATCTTTACGGCGGTACTTATAATCTTTTCGCAAATACGCTTGTTGAACAGGGTCTTAAAACAACGTTTGTCAATCCCTCAGACCCCGAAAACTTTGAAAAGGCTATACAGACAAATACAAAACTCATATATGCCGAAACTTTAGGCAACCCCAACGCAGACGTTATAAACATTGAAGAAATTTCAGCAGTAGCACACAAGCACGGTATTCCGCTTATAGTTGATAATACATTTGCCACACCTTACCTGCTCAGACCGATTGAACACGGTGCGGATATTGTTGTACATTCAGCAACAAAATTCATAGGCGGTCATGGTACGGTAATGGGTGGTGTTATTGTTGATTCAGGCAAATTTAACTGGTCACAGAATGAAAAGTTTCCGACACTCTCAAAACCCAATCCGTCATATCATGGTGTAATATTTACCGAAGCTTGCGGAAATATTGCCTATATCATGAAAATCCGCACAACTTTAATGCGTGACCAGGGTGCTGTTATTTCGCCATTCAATTCATTTATGCTTTTGCAGGGACTTGAAACCCTCTCACTCCGTCTTGAACGTCATACGGAAAATGCCCTTAAAGTAGTTGAATATCTTAACAGTCACCCACAGGTTGAAAAAGTAAACCACCCGTCACTTGAAACGGGAAAGGCAAAGAAACTTTATAACAGTTACTTCCCTGATGGTGCAGGTTCAATTTTCACATTTGAAATAAAAGGAAATGCTGACACTGCCAAAAAATTCACGGAAAGTCTTGAATTATTCTCACTGCTTGCCAACGTTGCGGACGTTAAGTCACTTGTAATCCACCCTGCTTCTACCACTCATTCACAGATGAACGAAGAAGAATTGCTTTCAGCAGGTATAAAACCAAATACAATAAGACTTTCAATAGGTACTGAACACATAGACGATATTATTGCAGACCTCGAAAACGGTTTCAAAGCCGTAAAATAATGTAATTTTGAAATACGGATAATTATTTATCCGTATTTTATTTTTTCTATTGACCTTTTCAAAAATATGTGTTATTATATTATACAGGGATTTAATCCCGTTTTTTTGACAATGAAAGGAATTATAATGCATTTTAACGAATTGAATTTATCACAGGAACTAATTCAGGCTGTTGACGAACTCGGTTTCACAGAAATGACCGAAATCCAACAGCAAAGTATCCCCCTTCTTCTTGAAGGAAAAGACGTTATCGGACGTTCCAACACAGGAACGGGCAAAACCGCAGCTTTCGGAATACCTGCTGTTGAAAGCATAACCGAAGCCGATAAAAAAAATGTAACCGTACTTATACTATGTCCGACACGTGAACTTGCCATGCAGGCTCATGAAGAAATACGCAAATTTGCAAAGTTCAAGCGAATTGTAAAAGCCGTATCGGTTTACGGCGGTGCAAGTATGGAAAGACAGATTTTTGAACTGAAACGAGGAGCAAACATCGTAATAGGAACTCCGGGTCGTGTTATGGACCATATGAGGCGTAAAACCCTTAAACTCAACAATCTCCGCTGTGTTATACTCGACGAGGCGGACGAAATGCTTAACATGGGTTTCAGAGAGGACATTGAATCAATCCTTTCAGAAGTTCCCGAAGAAAGACAGACCGTTCTGTTTTCGGCAACAATGCCCCCCGCTATACTCGCAATTACCGAAAAATATCAGAATAACCCCGTACACATCAAAATAAAATCTTCACAGAAAACAGTTGAACTCATTGAACAGTTTTATTTTGAAGTGGCTATGGGACGTAAAACCGACGCTCTTAAACTTCTTCTTTCCGCATACTCCCCTGCTTCGTCAATGGTATTCTGCAATACTAAAAAAATGGTTGACGAACTCACGGAAGAACTTGTCAAATCAGATTTCAGAGCATCAGGCATACACGGCGATATGAAACAGTCACAGCGTACACAGGTAATGAACGGTTTCAAGAACAGGTCAACGGAAATTCTTGTTGCTACAGATGTAGCCGCAAGAGGTATTGACGTAAGCGGAGTTGACGCTGTTTTCAACTATGATTTACCGCAGGACAATGAATACTATATACATCGTATCGGACGTACAGGACGTGCGGGAAGAACGGGAACAGCTTATACACTCATCAGCGGAAGGAGACAGTTTTACGAACTCCGTGACATAGAGAGATATACAAAAGCAACCATAAAGGAAAAGTCACTTCCTCAGAAATCGGAAATAATTTCACTCAAAAAAGACAATATCATCAGGGAAATTTCAGAATGTGAAAATGTTTCGCATGAAGCTTACAATATTCTTGACAAGCTTGCGTCAAAAGGCATTGACTACCGTGAAGCCGCCGCAAGAATTATTTCCGAAAAACTCAATGCTGAAATTGAGTCACTTCCTGAATTTGATATGCCGAGACCTTTGAAAAAAGGAAGAAAAGGTTCTGCAAAAACAGTAAAAGTTGACATCAACATAGGAAGAAACAAACGCATTGCACCTAATTTCATACTCGGTGCATTGGTTGACGCAACAGGAATGTCAGGACGTGATTTCGGAAAAATCGACATATTTGACACACATACTACTGTTGAAGTACCCGAAGCTGAAAAGGAATACATACTTGACAGTACAAACCCGATGAAAATCAACGGCAATCAGGTAGAAGTAAAACTTTATACAGGCAATATTCCGACAATAAGGGGTAAACGTCCCGAAAATTCGGGAAAACCGAGATTTGACAGAAAAAAATCGGCTTACGGAAACAGAAAAAAATCAGACGTTTACAGTGACTATATTCCGAACCGCAAAAAGCGTACAAAGAAAAGACACTGAGAGGTGATATTATAATGAGCAGTAAAAAGAGTTCAGATAAATCAACCGTAAAAAGAGTAGCTGTACTTATATTAGCGGGACTTATGATACTCGGTGCGATAATACTTCCGTTTCTTTAAAAATCAGAAGATGCAGTTTTCAGACTGCATCTTTTTTTATTTTTGTAACAGTATCAATTACGACATATTTCGCAAATCTCCTGCATTATAATAATATAAGACAAGTAATGCAGGATTTAAGGGAGGTATGCAGTGCAGACAATTTATATTGATATTCTGATAATACTTAATATATACGTTAATTATTTTCTGCTTCGTATCACGGCAAAACTCACACATTCACCTTTACGTACAATAAGATGCATAATATCGGCTGTTTACGGAAGTCTTTTCTCACTTCTCATACTCGCTCCCCGTTTAAATACATACCTTAATATTATAATAAAATTATTTGCAGCGGTAACTATTGTAATTATGGCTTTCGGATTTCACGGAAAAAAACGTATTTTTATAAATACCGTTTCGTTTTTTTCGGCAAATTTCCTGCTCGGCGGAACTGTTTACGCCGTATATTCATGGCTTAAACCTGAATTTGTACATTTCAACAATTCATATTTCTACATAGATTTTTCTCTCCTGCTCCTTGTCGTCACCACTGCCGTTATGTATTTCATTGTTTATATTATTGGCAATTTTCTTGACAGAATCCCCGACGGCACAGACTGTTATGATGTAATAATAAGATACAAAGATAAAGTAATTACACTAAATGGTCTTGCCGATACGGGCAATTCCCTTACCGACTTCTTTTCGGGTTCTCCCGTTATAGTATGCGACAAGGAAAAATTCAGTGATATTACAGAAAACAACGGTAATATTAAAGGTTTCCGCCTGCTCCCCTGCTCTACTGTATCGGGAAACGGTCTCATACCTGTTTTCCGACCTGACGAAATACTGATTTTAAATAATCTGAACGGTGAAAGGAAAACAGTTGACGCAGTTATAGGACTCGGCGAAAACTCGGAAAAGGCGGTTTTTAACCCCAAACTTTTAAAAAGATAATTTATACAGAGAACAGGAGAAAGAAATTATGAACATTCTGAAAATAATTTTTGAGAAATTCAAAGATATTTTTAATTGTGATGTATTTTACATCAACGGCTCGGACACCCTCCCCCCTCCTCTTTCACGTCAGGAAGAAGATGAAGTTTTTGAGGGACTTATAAGAAATGACCCATCAGCACGTGACAGACTTATTGTACATAACTTACGGCTTGTAGTCTACATAGCAAAAAAATTTGAGTCAACGGGAATTGGTCTTGAAGACCTTGTTTCAATAGGAACTATAGGACTTATCAAAGCAGTAAATACATTTTGTCCCACAAAAAACATAAAGCTTGCCACATATGCATCACGGTGTATTGAAAACGAAATATTGATGTTTCTGCGGAAGTCCTCACAGTACCGCAATGACCTTTCAATAGACGAACCGCTTAACATTGATTATGACGGAAACGAACTTCTTTTATCTGATGTTCTCGGAACTGACGAAGATGTAGTAAACAAGGGAATTGAAACGGAAGCCGAGCGTGAAATACTCAGAAGTGCGGTGGCTGAATTGGGCGACCGTGAACGTGAAATAATGGAAATGCGTTTCGGACTTATAGACGGCAAGGAAAAAACACAGAAAGAAGTGGCGGAACAGATAGGAATTTCACAGTCATATATATCACGTCTTGAAAAGAAGATTATACAGAAACTCCGTGTAAAACTTGAAAGCATAACATAATTGATAAAAAACGCACAGGCTTTAAGAAGTCCGTGCGTTTATTTTTGGTTTTGAAATAATTATATTAAAGCATACTATAACCGAAAGTTTCCTCAAAGACTTTTGCCATTATGTAATATGTCAATGGGAACTTTGCATAACAAATTGTTTTTTTAACAAAACCGTCTTTGAATGTAATGTAAATATTAGTACATTTAGCATTATGAACATTTGGATTACGATATGATTCTTTCCAGTTGAAAAAGCCCCATAAATCAGCCTTTTTTACAAAACTTTCGGCATCTTTATCTGTAAAGCTTGTATAAAAAGTTTTGTCTGTTTCATGCATAACTGATTTGTTTAAAAAATCGATTTTATATCTGCATGTAGTTCGAGGAAAACCACTGCCTGTAATTATTTCTATATTTTCAATCTCACTTACATCTTTTTTATTTACAAAATAATGTATTGTAAATAGTGATATAACTATAATAATAACACTTAAAATCGCTGTAAGTGTTATTGCTTTTTTACTCTTTTTCATATTCACCTCCTTGTAAATTTTCAAAGCATATAGTAACCGAAAGCGTCATAAAAGACTTCACTCATTACATCATATGTCAGTGGAAACTCATTAAAGCAATGTATTTCTTTAACAGAACCGTCTTTGAAATTAATGACAATATCCACCCCCATTCCGTCATAAACATTAGGATTATAATATGATTCTTCCCAACTGAAAAAATCGTATCGGTTAGCTCCTTTGACAAAATTTTCTGCCTGTTCGTCAGTAAAAGTATCATAGAAAGTTTTACTGTTCTCATCATTTTCTATTTCACACAAAACTGTATTTTCAGAAAAGTCAATAAAGTATTTGTATTCATCGAATAGATAATAATAAACTGTATCTATTTCTATACTTTCAATCTCATTCAGTTCAACAGCACTTATATTTTCAGTATTATGTGTATCATTTTTATGTACAAAATACAATACTGCAAATAGTAACACTGCAATCAGACATATTACGGCTGTTACTGTAATTTTTTTCATGATTCTCATGTACACCTGCCCCCAAAATGTTATATAATTTTATTATATCATAACATACGAAAAAAAGCAAGCATAATTTTTTGAAAAATTTTTGTGTCCATACTATTGAAAAAAATGCTGAATAATGATATAATATAGTTATCTACCTTTTAATCAGGAGGTTTTATATGAAAAACTGGACTATCGGCAGACCGGACAAAAACATTGTACAGAAATTGATGACAGAATGTGGTATAAGTTCACTGACAGCCTCTGTTCTTGCTTCAAAAGGTTATTCTTCTTCCGATTCAGTCGTGGACAACCTTGAAATGAAAGAACTTTCCGACCCTTTCCTTATAAAAGATATGAAAGAAGCCTCCGACACTATAAACAGTGCCATAGACAACAATGAACGTATATGCGTTTACGGTGACTATGACTGTGACGGAATAATGTCAACTGTAATAATGTACTCATATCTTACGGAAATAGGTGCGGACGTTATATACTATATTCCCGAACGTTCAGAGGGATATGGTCTTAACAACAAGGCAATAGAAAAAATTGCAGAACTTGGCACTAATCTTATAGTAACTGTTGACAACGGTATATCGGCAATCGCCGAATCTGAATACATATATTCACTCGGAATGAAACTTGTTGTTACAGACCATCATCAGCAGGGTGAAACCCTCCCCCGTGCCGAAGCTGTTGTAGACCCGCACAGGCACGACTGTTTTTCACCTTTCAAATATATGTGCGGTGCAGGTGTTGCACTGAAACTTATCGCTGCTCTTGACGGCGGTGACTATACAATGGCGCTTGAACAGTTCGGAGACTTTGCGGCAATTGCGACAGTTGCCGACATTGTAAGCCTTACCGGTGAAAACCGTTTCCTTGTTTCTTACGGAATGGAACTAATCAACAATACAGAACGTCCCTCTCTCATCGCATTGAAAGAAGTATGCGGAATCGACGGCAAGCCAATAAACGCACGTTCTATAGGTTTCGGCATAGCCCCGAGAATAAATGCGTCGGGACGTTTCGGTTCTCCGAAAACTGCAGCTGAACTGTTTCTTTGTGAAGATTACGAAAAGGCACTTTCTATTGCCAAAGAACTTGACATACTCAACAATGAAAGAAAAAAATCCGAAAATGAAATTATAAGCGAAATTTACGGAATGATTGATGAAAACCCGTCTGCTGTACGTGAAAGGGTTATTTTTATCTGCGGAAAAGACTGGCATCACGGTGTTGTGGGAATTGTTGCATCACGTATTATGGAGCGTTTCGGAAAACCGTGTTTTATAGCTTCCGAACATGACGGCGAAATAAGAGGCTCTGCGAGGTCATTCGGAAAGTTTTCTGTCTTTGGTGCATTGACATATGCTTCCGAAGCTCTTGAAAAATTCGGCGGACATCTCGGTGCGGGAGGTTTTACCATAAAAAAAGGCATGAAAGATGAATTTCACCGTCTTATTGAACAGTATGCCTTTGAAAACCACAAAATAATGCCTATTCTTACAGTTACGGCAGACGCTGAAGTTTATCCCGAAGAAATAAATGTGAACAATATTGAGGGACTTAATGTTCTTGAACCACACGGCTTTGAAAATGAAAAACCTCTGTTTTATATTGAAAATGCAAAAATCACTGAAATTATTCCTCTTTCAAACGGAAAACACTCAAAACTGCGTGTGAATATCGGAAATGTAAAAGCGGAAGCTCTTGTTTTTTTCACTGAACCGTCTGCACTTACAGTCAAGGCAAACGACGTATGTGACATGATTGTAACTCTTGAAACAAATGTATTCAGAGGAAATACAAATATAAGCATAATTGTAAACGACCTGCGTCCGCACGGTTTTAAACAAAATAAATACTTTTCCGCACTTAATGCATTTGAAGCTTTCATGAGAGACGAAAAACTTCCAGAAAAATATTACAGGGCTATGTTGCCGACACGTGAAGAATCGGTAAAAATATACAGGCATATTCAGAACACGGGAATAAATTCCGACAAACTTTATTTGATTCTCAGTCGGGAAATGAACTACTGCAAATTTTCAGTTGCAGTCGAATCATTCAGACAACTCGGACTTATTACCATTTCGTCGTCTGATTCTGTCATAAAAAGGGTACAGGTAAATAAAAAAACCGACCTTTCTTCTGCTCCCGTTATTATTTCCTTAAAGGAAAAAATCAATAACTAAAAACACCTTATTATCACGAAAGGAGAATTATTATGGATTCAAAAAAAGCTGAGGAAGCAGTACCTATCCCCGAAAACAATGAAATATCATCATATCTTAATGACATTCCCGACTATGATGATGATTTCACAATTGAAATGCTTATTCAGAAGATTTTAACTGACGACAAACAGTATGACCTCAGTAAAATTATTTCCGCATATCAGTTTGCCGAAAAAGCACACAAAGGACAAAAACGTTCTTCCGGACAGGATTATATAATACACCCCCTTGCCGTTGCATATATCCTGCTTGAACTCGGAATGGATACCGACACAATATGTGCCGCTTTACTGCATGACGTTGTTGAAGATACCCCTGCCACCCTCAACGACCTTAAAAAAAGATTCGGTCAGGACGTTGCAATGCTTGTTGACGGAGTAACAAAACTCGGTAAAATACCGAGTTTCAACAAGGAAGAACAGCGGGCGGAGAATATCCGTAAAATTCTTCTTGCTATGTCGCAGGATATAAGGGTTATGATAATAAAACTCTGCGACAGACTTCACAATATGCGTACACTGAAATACCGCCCCCTCTACAAGCAGAGAAACACCGCTCTTGAAACCATGAATATCTATGCACCCATTGCCCACCGTCTTGGAATAAGAGCTGTTAAAGAAGAACTGGAAGATTTATCTTTCCACTATCTTGACCCTTTCGCATACTCGGAAATAGAGAGTATTCTTGAAAGCAAGAAAGAAGAACGTGAAGCTTTTATAGAGACAATAAAAAGCCGTATATCAAAGCGTTTACAGTCGGCGAACATATTCTCTGAACCTCCTGTAGTTGACGGACGTG
Source organism: Ruminococcus sp. UBA3280 (assembly GCA_002362175.1). Lineage (GTDB taxonomy): Bacteria > Bacillota > Clostridia > Oscillospirales > Ruminococcaceae > Ruminococcus. The sequence continues at coordinate 44,125 of DETU01000058.1, read as the reverse complement.
TAAAGAGTATCTACGGCATTTATAAAAAAGTTTTCATCAAAGGAAAAAGCATTGATGAAATATATGACAAGTATGCTGTACGCATAATAGTTTCAAGCGAACAGGAATGTTACAGTGCATTGGGTTTTATACACGATATGTTCACACCGATACCCGCACGTTTCAAAGACTACATATCAGCCCCGAAAGCCAATATGTACCAGTCGCTTCATACTACGGTACTCGGAAAGGAAGGTATACCCTTTGAAGTTCAGATAAGGACTTGGGCAATGCATGAAACTGCTGAATACGGTATTGCGGCACACTGGAAGTACAAGGAGGGTATTCAGGGAAAGGACAAAATGGAACAGCGTCTTGCATGGGTAAGACAGGTAATTGAAGCCCAGCAGACTTCAGACGATGTTGAAGAAATTGTTTCCATAATAAAAACAGACCTTGCTCCCGAAGATATTGTAGTTATGACCCCCAAAGGAATGCCCGTGTCTCTTCCTGTAAACTCAACGGTAATTGACTTTGCTTATCGTATTCATACGGAAATAGGTCACAAGACAATAGGTGCAAAGGTAGACAGAAAAATTGTTCCTCTTGACTATAAACTACAGACAGGACAGATTTGCGAAATAATAACAAGCAAGGAACGTGACAAAGGTCCTAACCGTGCATGGCTGAATATAGTCAGAACAAACGAGGCACGCTCAAAAATCCGTTCATGGTTCAAAAAGGAACGCCGTGAAGAAAATATCATTGAGGGAAAGGCACAGCTTGAACGTGAATTTAAACGGCACAGAATCAATCTTCCCGAAACTGAATACAATGCTTTCCTGTCGGACGATTTCAAACGCCACAACTGCGAAACACTTGATGATTTCTATGCGTCAATAGGATACGGCGGAATTTCACTCTCAAAAATAATTCAGAGACTTGAAGACAAATATCAGAAACTCTATGCTGATAAAGAAGAAGAACCGTCTGTAGTACCGCTGGTAAAGCCCAAGACATCATCAAAAAACAGCATTATTCTTGACAAAGTTGATGATTTGGCGGTAAAATTTGCACAATGCTGTAATCCTCTTCCGGGAGACGATATAGTAGGATATATTACAAGAGGTTTCGGAATTTCCGTACACACAACAAAATGTACCAACTATAAAGCCGCTGTAAACCGCAATAATCCTGAAGAACTTGAACGCTGGTGTGATATTCAGTGGTCTGAAAACAGTAATTCACAGTTACAGACAAGCTTTGAAGTAACGGCAACCGACCGTGTAGGACTTGTACATGATATATCTGCGGTTTTGCTTGAAGCGAGAGTGCCTATAGTTCATTCAGCGTCAAGAGTCCTGAAAAATGGCAATGCATTGTTTGAAAGTACAATAGTTATTTCCAGTACCGAACAACTCAAAAATCTTTTTGACAAACTCCGAAAAATAAAGGGTGTTATATCCGTTGACCGTTCATCAGTTTAAGGAGATAATAATGAATAAAAATGAAAAATGGCTTAAATGGGCAGTAGAACTACAAGCTATTGCCCAAAGCGGTCTGTTTTACGGAAAAGATAAATTTGATATTGAACGCTATGAAAGAATAAGGGATATTTCTGCGGAAATGCTTAGTTACAAAACAGAAATATCGGTTGAAAAAATAAAAGATTTATTCTGTGGCGATAAAGGCTATCAGACACCTAAAATTGACACAAGAGCTGCTATATTCAAAGACAATAAAATTCTTCTTGTACATGAATCCAACGGTAGATGGTCGTTGCCGGGTGGGTGGTGCGATGTAGATATATCAACGGAAGAAAACACTATAAAAGAAGTCAAAGAAGAAGCAGGACTTGATGTCGTTGTAAAGAGAGTTATTGCCGTACAGGACAGAGAAAAGCATAATCTTCCTGTATATGCATATAAAGTATGCAAAATATTTATGCAGTGCGAAGTTAAAGGAGGAAAATTCAAACCGAATATCGAAACAACAGGATTTGATTATTTCGGAATTGATGAACTTCCTGACTTAGCCGAAGAAAAAAATAACAGGGAACAGATTGAAATGTGTTTCAATGCCATGAAATCGGAACATTGGGAAGCCCTGTTTGACTGATTTAAGGAGGATATTACTTTATGAATATACATACACTTCAACTTGGTGAACTCCGTGCAAACTGCTATATCGCAGAAACTGCTCCCAATCAGTGTATTGCGGTTGATATAGGCGGACAGCCGAGACTTCTTCTTGAATTTCTTAAAATGAAAAAACTTGAACTTAGCAAAATCCTGCTCACACACGGACATTTTGACCATATCAGTGGTGTTGCGGAAGTGGCGGAAAGTACAGGTGCTAAAATATATATTCACTCAGAAGATGCCGTAATGCTCGGAAGTGAATCTGCGTCTCTTGCGTCTCTTATTTCGTGTATGCCGTTCAGTCCCGTAAAAAACTATACAAAAATAAAAGACAGAGACGAAATAACTGACGGAAATTATACTTTCCGTGTTCTGCACACACCCGGTCATTCAATGGGAAGCGTATGCTACATATGCGACGATGTAATGTTTTCGGGAGACACCCTTTTCTGCTGTTCAATCGGCAGAACAACTTTCCCAGGAAGCAGTCCCGAGCTTATGGTTTCGTCACTTGAAAAAATATATAATCTTGACGGAAATTACAGGGTTTTCCCCGGACACGAAGATAAAACGGAACTTGAATACGAAAGAAATTCAAATCCTTATTTCAGGAGATTCAGAGGATAATATGAATAATAATATTAAAATGCCGGTTATTTTAATCGGCAATTCTTTTAAATACGAAATAGAAGCAACACTGAAAATGTTCTTTCCTGCATCAAGATTTTCATTTTCAGATGATATAAACGACGCTGAAGCAGAATCATGTATAATTGCAGGTGTAAAAGGTTCTGAAATTTATACCGACGTAAAAATAAACGGTGTGAATTTTCATTCCGAAAAAAATCTGTACAGTACCGATACCAAAACACTCGAGCATGAATTATGCCGTCTGATTTATCACATTTTAAGCGATAAACTTAATATTGTTTCCCCATGGGGACTTATGACGGGAATACGTCCTGTAAAAAAAGTTATCGAACTCATCAATCAGGGTAAAAATTTCAGCGAAATCAGTAATATCCTTACAGAAAGATTTGAAATTTCACCTGAAAAATTGAAACTTGCATATGATACTGCTTTAAATCAGATTCCGATACTTGAAAAAATCAACAGCAAAGCCGTAAGCCTATATATTTCAATACCGTTCTGTCCCACACGTTGCAGTTACTGTTCATTTGTTTCACACTCTATGGAAACGGCAATAAAACTCATTCCCGAATATGTTGAGGCACTTTGCAGTGAAATTGAAATAATCGGAAACATAGTACGTGAAACGGGAACTGAAATAGATACCGTATATTTCGGCGGAGGTACTCCCACATCAATTCCGTCGGAAGATATAAAGAAAATTATGGAATGTGTACAGAAAAACTTTGACCTCGGCAAAATCCGTGAATACAGTTTTGAAGCAGGCAGACCGGATACAATTACCGCCGAAAAACTCCGTGTTATAAAGGAACTCGGAGGTCAGAGAATTTCCATAAATACGCAGACACTCAATGACGATGTACTGAAAGTAATAGGCAGACAGCATACGGGAAATGAATTTATAAAGGCATTTGAACTTGCAAGAAAAACAGGTTTCAAAAATATAAACACCGACCTTATAGCAGGACTTCCTACAGAAACAACCAAAAGTTTCATAAATACACTGGATAAAGTAACAGAACTTGCTCCCGAAAATATAACGGTACATACACTGACCATAAAGCGTGCGGCTAACCTTTTCGGACAGAATGTACCCGAAAACAAGGAAATTTCCGTTTCCGAAATGGTAGACTACAGTGTTGAAAAACTTATGAATAACAGTTATATGCCTTATTACCTTTACAGACAGAAAAACACAGTGGACAATCTTGAAAATGTCGGATATTCAAAAAAGGGCTGTGAAAGCTACTATAATATATTCATTATGGACGAAACACAGACCATACTTGGTGCGGGCTGTGCCTCATCTACGAAACTTGTATATCCCGACGGAAAAATTTCCCGTATACATAATTATAAGTTTCCGTATGAGTATATACGAAACTTCGACCGTCTTATGACAAAGAAAAAGGAGATAACCGAATGTTTGAAAAAAATCAATTCGTAACCGCTGAAATAACAGACATTACATCTGACGGCAACGGCGTATGCAAAGTGGACGGAATGGCTGTTTTTGTACCTGATACGGCAATCGGAGATATTGCGGAAATTAAAATAGTAAAGGTTCTGAAAAAATACGCTTACGGAATCATCAGCAGAATTACAGAACCCTCCCCCGACAGAATAAAAGCAGACTGTCCTGTTTACAAACAGTGCGGTGGCTGTACGTTCAGGCATATCAATTATGAAGCCGAGTGCAGAATAAAAGCAAACATAGTAGAAAATGCTTTCCGACGCATAGGTGGTCTTAATCCTGAATTTGAAAACTTCATAAGTGCCGATAAAATCCATGAATACCGCAACAAAGCACAGTATCCCGTTACCTCGGTAAACGGAAAAGCCATATGCGGATTTTATGCAGAACGCAGTCACAGAGTTATTCCCGTAACAGATTGTATGCTTCAGCCTGAAATTTTCTCGGAAATTCTTGAAACGGTACTTGACTATATAAACTTGAAAAAAATATCCGCCTATTCCGAAGAAACAAACACAGGAATTATACGTCATATTTATATACGAAAAGGAACTTATTCAGACGAAATAATGCTGTGCCTTGTGGTAAGGAAAGACATTTCAAGACAGCTGACGGCATTATGCAGAATTATAAGTGAAAAATTTCCTGATGTAAAAAGTATTGTAATGAATATAAATCCCGACAAAACAAATATTATCCTCGGAAAAAAATGTATTACTCTTTATGGTGGTGATACCGTTTCAGACACAATGTGCGGTAACAAAACGGAAATTTCACCACTTTCTTTCTATCAGGTAAACACGGTTCAGGCTGAAAAAATTTACAGAAAGGCTCTTGAATTTGCAGACCCGACTTCTGAAGATGTCATTGCTGATTTATACTGCGGTGCGGGAACTATTGGACTTTCAATGGCACACCATGTAAAAAAAATAATCGGAATTGAAGTAATACCCGAAGCCGTTGAAAATGCCCGTAAGAATTCTGTGTACAATAATATCACAAACGCTGAATTTCATTGCGGAGATGCAGGAAAAGTATTTGAAGAACTTGGTTTGTCTCCCGACATAATTGTTATAGACCCGCCACGAAAAGGCTGTGCATATGAAACTGTCAGAACAATAGCCGATTCTTCTCCTCAGAAAATAGTGATGATTTCGTGCAATCCCGCTACCGCCGCAAGAGACGCAAAACTTTTTTCAGAACTCGGATATAAAACAGAAAAAGTATGCGGTGCAGATTTGTTTCCACGAACAAAGCACGTTGAGTGTGTGGTTTTGATGACAAAGAAAAAGTAAGAAAATATCAAAGGCTTTCAGCAAATTAAAAACTGAAAGCCTTTTTTGTTATCTTATAAAATTAGTACGCTGAAAAGTTTCTTTTTCGGGAAGCCCGTAAGTTTCTTTACCAAGGGCGATACTTTTCATTAAGAAAGACATATTTCTTGCAAGAGTACGCATTGTCTGTAAACCCTCTGCGTCCTGCTGAGCTTCTCCCTGTTCCCTGCCGTGAATACTGTTCCAATACTGGCTTGAAACAACCGGCATACCGCTTATGGTAAAGAATTTATTCATTTCGTCAAAAGTTGAAGAAAGTCCGCCACGTCTTGCAGCTGCTACACCTGCTCCTACTTTCATTGTCTTATCAAAGTGAGTACTGTAAAACAGCCTTGTCAGAAAAGCTATAAGAGTAGCATTTGCAGAAGCATAATAAACGGGACTTCCGACAACAAGGCCATCACATTCCTCGAATTTATGTGCAGTTTCGTTTACGATGTCGTCAAATGTACATCTGCCCGTTTCCATACATCTTCCACAAGAGACACAACCTCTTATATCTTTATTTCCTACATGAATAATCTCGGTTTCGATATTGTTTTCCGAAAAAATCTTTTCCATTTCGTGCAGAGCGATGTATGTATTGCCCTTAGCGTGCGGACTGCCGTTAATCATTAAAACTTTCATTTTAATTTCCTCCTTGTTATATAAAAAATTATTCATATACTTTGCTTACTTTTTTAATTGCTTCTGAAAAGTCGTCACGTACCGAAAGCGGTGAGACAATTTCAATATCACTTCCGTACTTCATAGCCTAACGGTAAAAACCTCTGCTTATTCCTATTCTTGCATTAACAAAAATAAATTCTTCATCGTCAAAATCTTCCCTTATATTCACATCACTTCCAAGCCATTCAATCATATCGTCCATAAGAAAACGCTTTACATGAAGTGTAACAAACTCAAAATACTCCGGTTCAAACATATCAAGCACAACACCGTCTGAATCTTCTCCGTAAGAAAAATCAGATACTACCGTTTCTCCTCCGCTGATATTTTTCATACGGTCAATACGATATGTACGGAATTTACCGCTTTCAATATCCACGCACTTCAGATAAAAACGTGTACTGAAATAAATAACCTTTACAGGAATTATATTTCTGTTTTTTCGGTAATAGACCATTTTTTTCTGAATATTGAATCTTCCGTAATCAAAATTGATTTTCTGATTTTTTTCAATGATACTGTGAATATTTTCAAGATTATCCATAAGTTCGGAGGAAAAGACGCTTCCCGAATTTAAAGGGATTCTGCCCGCAAGACGACGGATTTCAGCATCGGAACACATTCCCTCAAACTTCCTGATAAACCTGCGTTTCTGAGAATCGGAAAGAAATTTATTTATTGAAATCGAATCAACAATAAATCTGATTTCATTGAATGAAAAACTGTGCTGAATCAGACGATAATAAGCGGTATTGTGCGGACCGTGTTCAATACGTATATCATGACCCATTGTAACAAGACGCTCTATATCTCTCCTCAATGTAAGGTCAGAAACGTTCTTCAGGTTTCCCGACAGCGAAATATACCGCTTTATTTCTTTCAGCGATATTCCCTTTGATTTGTCTGTATAACGGCACAGGCACTCATATACAGATAAAATTCTCTCATGCTCCATAATTTCCTCCCAAATTCATATCATAATA
>DETU01000058.1:0-36585 GCA_002362175.1 Ruminococcus sp. UBA3280 | reverse complement strand
ATCATAATATAAATTATAATGTTTTTATTCCTCAATGTCAAGAAAAAAATGCCTGTTGACAGACTTTAAAATATATGGTATCATAATGTTCACAAAATGTTTACAATTTAAACCGCACATTTTCGTTTTTCCAACGTCAAACATAATGAAGGGAGGTTTATATGTGCCATTTGATTTACGTAATCAATATGATAAAATATACAGATACTGTTATCTGCGTGTTCACAGCCGTGAAACCGCAGAGGATTTGACACAGGAAACCTTCCTTCGTTTTCTTGAAAAACCGCAGTATCACAATAAAAACAAAGATTTACAGTACTTATATACAATAGCGGGCAATCTTTGTATAGACGAATATCGCAGAAAAACCACTGAGGAACTTCCCGAAGATTTGCCCGACGATACAGATAATGAAAATAAAGTTTTAACCAGTATAGCTTTGAGCGGGGCATTGAAAAAACTTCCCGACGAGGACAGAGAGATAATACTTCTGCGTTATGTGAATGAAGAACCCGTCGGAGTAATAAGCAAGCTGTACAATATATCAAGATTTGCACTCAACCGCAGAATAAAAAATATACTTGAATTTCTGCGGAAAGAGTTTGAAAAGGAGGATTTGAAGTGAATAAAAAGTCTAAAAAGACTTTAAAAAACGCCTTTAATATTCCTGAACCAAATCAGAAAGACAGTTTTTTCAATAAACTTGACATAAAGCCTGAAAGAAAATTTTCGTCCTTTATTCCCGTATATCTGCCGACAGCGATAGTTGCGGTAATGGTCATAGGGGTATGGGGCGGTATAAAGAACCTGCCCCGATTTGAACAGCCCGAAAATACGGATAATAACATAATATACTCCTCTGAATCTTCTGTTTCCGAAAATCAGACGGACTATTCTGTTCAAACATCGCTTTCTTCCGTCCGTAATTCTGAAAATCAAAACCGTACTACCACAGCGGTTCAGAACGATAATGGAAATACAGTCACAGATGAAAAAAATATGTCAGTTACGACAACATCAGCCAAAACCACAAATAAAAATTCAGATAAAAACAAAGACGAATCTTCCGCAGATTCTCCGTCCGAAAACTCATCGGAAAATACTTCTGACAGCACTTCAGAAGCTTCACATACAACAAATACCTCCCGAAATACTACCAATGTAAAAACAACCGGTACAACTACCCTGTCTACAAGAGACGAGAATAACATAAAACCAACCAAGCCTCTTACATCTACTCAGACTACCACAACAGAACATAAAGGTTTCAGCCCTCTCCCACAGACAACAACTACTACTTTTGAAGATAGCGTTGATTTTCCATCATGTACTGCACCGGTAGTAGATGTTCCCCCCGACTATACAATTAAACCTCCTGTCCGTTATTATCCCGACAACAACGCCGTTGATATAAATGATGTTATACAAAATGACCCTAACCCACCATCAACAGACGGACAACCGGGCGATTCAACTACAGCTACATGGGAAGATTTTTTAGACAACTCTGATATGATTCTGATTGCAACCGTTGACGATGTAATTTATACCGCTATAGACGGTGTTCCCTACACTCAGGAAAATATAAGCGTTTCGGAAGTAATAAAGGGCGATATTGAACAGTATTCAAAAATTTCGGTTTATAGCAACGGCGGATATATTCCTGCGTCGGAATATAAAATACAGCTTGACTGGGCAATAGAAAACAACTTCATGCTTTTTGACCCTGCTCAAAACAAAACGGTTTCGCAGGTTGGTGATGAATATCTTTACTTTATAAAGAAAAGTCACTTTCCCCTGCCCGACGGAAGCTATTCCCTTACAACATACAGTGATATGAGTAAATTCCGTTATAAAGACGGTCACTATATTAATATGAATAACAGCAATATTATACTTGACTTTGATGATTTAACCAATAATTAAGGAGGACTATTTATGAAAAAATCAAACAGAATTACTTCACTTATTATGTCGGTTATGATGAGTATTTCAGCAGTGCCGATAATTTCAAATGCAGAAAATTTAAATTCGTCGGAAGCAATTCCGCCGTCAGTACAGCCCTACACCGTTGACGGCAACAGCGTTATTTTTGAAGGTGATAATAATTTTGACTTCATAGTAAGCGGTTGTTCAAAATTCACTACCGAAAGAGCTGACCGTTCTTTTACATTCACTCCGACTTATAACAGTACCTCTTTCCTGATTTCAAGAGTACAGCTTTTCGAGGAAATTATAAACTATGACATTGACTATGATATAGAAGAGGGTATGACCGTTATTGAATCACACTGTCATTATTTCTATCCCGTCATTCAGAACTTTGAAGTAACATATAACATAAATACGGGTACACAGGTTGAATATTTAGGTGAAAGGTCTTTCAGAAACGAAACAACTGTTGATGAGATAAAGTCGGGTGATATAGCAAGTTTTGCCTATTATGAGGAGTACGACACTGAAAAAATCTGCAACAGCGGTGAATACTATGCTCTAGCATCATGCACCGTTGATAATAATATGTTCTTCACATTCTTTGATTACGGCTATGAATCAGAAACCCAAAAGGATAAATCTGTTTTCTGTCTGGAAACTCCATACGGTACATATCAAAAAAATCCATACAGTACAGATGACAGGGCAGGCTCGTATATAAGTGTTTCAGGCAACGCCGAAATAACAAACATTTTTTACGGTCCGAGCTGGGTTGACGGTGACCTTATGGAGCAAACAGGCGATATAGTTGCTTACACTACTATTGAACCCACAAGCGACGGTTTTGTTGAAGTATATTCTCCCGATATTTTTCCCATGTCCTCAATAATACTTAACGTCGCAAACGGTAAGTTTATACCGAGTTATAGTACAGTCGGCTGTGTTATGCCCGAAAGTTGCGATTTGAATATGGACGGATATATAAATATTTCGGACGCTGTTATATTCCAGAAATATATGCTTGGTCATACAAGACTTACGAGTATACAGTATGCCAGTGCTGATTTGAATTATGACGGAAATGTTGATGTTTTTGATATGATTCTTGTCAGACAGAAAGTTATTGAAGATAACCATACAGGATTAATCCCCGAACCGATTGACACAATAAAATAATTATAAACTACTCTTGACAAATTAAAAACAATGTGCTATAATAAAAACATCTTCAGGGCAGGGTGTAATTCCTGACCGGCAGTAAAAGTCTGCGAGCCTTTTGAGGCTGATTCGGTGAAACTCCGAAACCGACGGTATAGTCCGGACGTGAGAAGATAATAATATTATTCCACAATATATCCATGCCCCGAAGTGAAAACTTTCGGGGTATTTTTTTACGGAGGTATATATGAATCATGAGGAATATATGAAAACCGCTCTTGAACTTGCAAAAAAAGGAACGGGATTTGTGAATCCCAATCCAATGGTGGGGGCGGTCATTGTAAAGGACGGCAGAATTATCGGAAAGGGTTTTCATCGCAAATACGGTGAACTTCATGCCGAACGTAATGCTTTTGCTGACTGCAATGAGGACTGCAACGGTGCTGATATATATGTTACTCTTGAACCGTGCTGTCATCATGGAAAAACTCCTCCTTGTACCGGCATAATAATTGAAAAAAATATTAAACGTGTTTTTATAGGTTCGTCCGACCCTAATCCACGTGTGGCAGGAAAAGGCGTAAAAATTCTGCGGGAACACGGAATAGAAGTAATTGAGGGTGTTTTAAAAGAAGAATGTGACGGACTCAATGAAATATTTTTCCACTATATCACTACGGGAAAACCGTTTGTAACTATGAAATATGCCATGACCGCTGACGGAAAAATTGCTTGTTATACAGGTCTTTCAAAGTGGATTACGGGTGAAAAGGCAAGACAGCACGTTCATGAAGAACGTCTTAGACATTCCGCTGTAATGGTTGGTATCGGAACTGTAATCGCAGATAATCCTATGCTTGACTGTCGGCTTGAAAACGGTCGTAATCCTTTAAGGATAATATGTGACACCAATCTGAAAACTCCATTTGAATCAAATATAGTTAAAACTTCAGATAATATACCGACTGTTATTGCCACCTGCTCAAACGATACGGAAAAAATTTCTGTTTACGAAAATTTCGGTTGCAGGATAATGCAGGTCGGCAAAAAAGACGGTCACGTTGATTTATGTGAACTTGTCCGCAGACTCGGTGACGAAAAAATTGACAGCATACTTTTAGAGGGCGGAGGAGAATTGAATTATTCCGCTTTAAAATCAGGCATTGTAAATAAGGTTCAGGCTTATATAGCACCGAAAATTTTCGGCGGACGTGATGCAAAAACCGCTGTTTCGGGTCTTGGTGTCCCCTGCCCCGACGATGCCTATATGCTTGAAAACATTGAGATAAAACGCATAGGTGAAGATATTCTGATAGAAAGCATGGTGAAATAGGTGTTTACGGGTATCATTGAGGAAGTCGGAACAGTTCAGACGATTCAGCATAGCGGAAACAGTTCCTTTATAAAAATTCAGGCTGAAAAAGTACTTGAGGACGTTCATATAGGCGACAGTATAGCAGTAAATGGCGTATGTCTCACTGTAACGGAATCTGACAGAAATACTTTCCGTGCGGACGTTATGAACGAAACTTTAGACCGTTCGTCACTGGGAAGTCTTAAAAAAGGAAGTCCCATCAATCTTGAACGTGCAATGTCTGCAAACGGACGTTTCGGCGGTCATATAGTTTCGGGACACATAGACGGCACGGGAACTGTCTCGGCAATAAAAAACGACGGTATAGCCGTATGGTACACTATTAATACAACGCCCGAAATAATGAGGTATATCATTGAAAAGGGTTCTGTGGCGATTGACGGTATAAGCCTTACTGTTGCAAAAGTAACGGACAGCAGTTTCAGTGTTTCAATTATTCCGCACACGGCTGAACAAACTGTACTTTCATATAAAAAAACGGGCGATATAGTAAATCTTGAAAACGATATAGTCGGCAAATACGTCGAAAAACTTATTTGTCCCGACAGCAGAAAAAGTAATATTTCTGTGGACTTTCTTGCGAAAAACGGTTTTATATGATGGACATTGACGAAATAAAAAGATATATTCATGTGGGTTCGGGATATGTTGAAATCGCAAGAGACTATAATTACAAAGGAATATGCAGACGTACTTTTATCAGGGAAAATGAAATTCAGATTGATTTCTGTACCGCAGGAAATATAGAAATTGACGAAGGTGAAACCACCTTTTACTTTTGTTATGAAAGTTTTGAAGATGTCATAAAATCCGCTGAATATTTTCTGAAAAAAAACGTTTCCGAGTGGACTAACTATAACCGTACATGGAATGAGTGGAATTTTGAGCCTTATGATGAAGAATCACATAACAGGCTTTTTGACGATTTACAGAATCACAGACTTGAATTTCCCGAAAATTTCAGATATATGCGTATATGCAGTATTTATGCACTGGGTGTATTTCTCGGAAAAATAAACCCTTACAATGATAAAAATATTTTTGATGACACGGATTTTGTGAAATACCTATGTTCGCTTGAAAATGAATTTGACAGATACTAAGGAGATTTTTAAGATGTTTGAATACAATACAATTGAAGAAGCCGTGCAGGCTCTGCGAAACGGTGAAATTATTCTTGTAACCGACGACGAAAACCGTGAAAATGAAGCTGACATGATTTGTGCCGCTGAGTTTGCAACAACCGAAAACGTAAACTTCATGGCTACTCACGCAAAAGGTCTTATCTGTATGCCGATGAGCCGTGAACTCTGCCGTAAACTCTATCTTCCGCAGATGGTCGGTCTTGACGAAAACACAGACAACCACTGCACAGCGTTTACCGTATCCATTGACCATGTAAACACAACGACGGGAATTTCAGCCGAAGAACGTGGTTTCACAGCAAGAATGGCTGTCGACGAAAATGCAAAGCCCGACGATTTCCGCCGTCCCGGTCATATGTTTCCGCTTACCGCAAAAGACAACGGCGTTCTTGAACGTGAGGGACACACAGAAGCTACCGTTGACCTTATGAAAATAGCAGGACTTAAAGAGTGCGGTCTTTGCTGTGAGATAATGAGAAACGACGGTACTATGATGAGAGCAGGTGAAGTTCAGGAAAAGGCTAAAGAATGGGGATTCAAGTTTATCACCATTCAGGCTATAAAAGAGTACAGAAAATGCAATGATGTGCTTGTCGAACGTGTGGCGGACACAAAACTCCCCACAAAATACGGTGAATTTCGTGCGATAGGCTTTATAAACAAACTTAACGGCGAACATCATGTTGCACTTGTAAAGGGCAATATCGGAGACGGTCAGGACGTTCTCTGCCGTGTACATTCGGAATGTCTCACAGGCGACGCTTTCGGCTCTCTCAAATGCGACTGCGGACAGCAGTTTGCATCTGCAATGACACAGATTGAAAAAGAGGGTCGTGGTATTCTGCTCTATATGCGACAGGAAGGACGTGGCATAGGTCTTATAAACAAACTGCGTGCATACGAACTGCAGGACAAGGGCATGGACACTCTTGAAGCAAATCTTGCACTCGGTTTTCCCGGCGATATGCGTGAATACTATATAGGTGCCCAGATTCTGCGTGAACTCGGCTGTAAGACGCTCCGTCTGCTCACAAATAATCCCGAAAAGGTATACGGTTTAAGCGGTTTCGGTCTTGAAATAAAGGAACGTGTGCCGATTCAGGTAAAGGCTACCTATTACGACCTTTTCTATCTTAAAACAAAACAGGATAAAATGGGTCATATCTTAAATTACTGATGAAAAGGAGAAAAATATCATGAAAACTTATGAAGGAAAACTCGTTGCAAAGGACACAAAAGTAGGAATTATCGTTGCAAGATTCAACGAATTTATCACATCAAAACTTCTCGGAGGTGCTGTTGACACACTCAAGAGACACGGCGTTGACGAAAACAACATTGACACAGCATGGGTTCCCGGTGCTTTTGAAATTCCTCTTATTGCACAGAAAATGGCAAAATCAGGCAAATATGACGCTGTAATCTGTCTCGGTGCAATAATCAGAGGTTCAACATCACATTATGACCTCGTATGCAACGAAACAGCAAAGGGTATTGCACAGGTTTCACTAAACAGCGATATTCCTGTTATGTTTGGTGTTGTAACCACAGAAAACATCGAACAGGCAATAGAAAGAGCAGGTTCAAAGGCTGGAAACAAGGGAAGTGAATGTGCTGAGGGTGCAATTGAAATGATTAACCTCATAAGAGAGATTGAAAAAAATGACTAATCTTATTTTTGATTATGACGGAACTATTCACAATACAATGAAAACTTATGTTCCCGCTTTCCGCAATACGTGCAGGTGGCTTTCCGACGGCGGCTATATCAGACCCGAAGAATATACCGACAGACAAATAAGTTACTGGCTCGGTTTCAATTCAACTGATATGTGGGAACAGTTTCACCCCGAACTTGACTGCGAAATCCGTGAAAAAGCACGTATAATGCTCGGTAATGACATGGCAGAAAGAGTTGACAAAGGCGAGGGTTCGCTTTTTGAACATGCCGAAGAAGTTCTGTCTGCACTGAAAAATCAGGGTTACAGACTTATTTTTCTTAGCAACTGCCGTATTCACTACATGGAACGTCACAAAAGGGTTTTCGGACTCGACAGATTTTTTGACGCTTTTTATTGCTGTGAGGAATTTGACTTTATTCCCAAATACGAAATTTTCCGAAAAATAAAATCACATCATGATGGTGAATTTATAGTAATAGGCGACCGTTTTCATGACATAGAAACTGCTGTTAAAAATAATCTGAAAGCCGTCGGCTGTGGTTACGGCTACGGTTCTCCCGAAGAACTTGCCGAAGCTGACATTATTGTCAACAATATACTTGATATTCCCGACGCTGTTAAAATTCTGTCCTCAAAGGAGAATAAATGAAAAAATTACGTATTATTTCGGCATCTCTTGCTGTGATGATTTCTGTTTCAGCCTGTTCGTGCGGACTGAAAAAAGACAAGGACACATCACTTTCAAAAAAAGAATCTTCTGATGTAGTTAAAGAAAAATCAGAAGTAAAAAAATCAGAACGCAAAACACCGCCCACCGAATATGTCCCTGCTGATATGGACGAAATCAGAAAACACGCCAATCAGCTTCTTGATGATTATGAAATCTCTGAAAACGATGAACAGATAAAAGAGGATATTGACGTTTTGCTTTATGACCTCGACCTTCTGAACGATTCCCTTTCATACATCACAGTTGACTATTATCTTGACTGGAACAACGAAAAAACAGAAGAAAAGTACGATAACTGCTATGAAGATTTCTATGCAGTTTACGAAATAATCTCATATGTATTTACTGTCTGTAGTCTTTCCGAAGAATACGGTAATCTTTTTGAAGAATTTGTAACAGACGATATGGTTGAATATTATTCCGATATGAATATGGAAACCGTTGAGGCATACGCAAGGGAAGATTATCAGTTCATGGATATATATCTTGATGACTACTATGAAATGGCATACAGCGACGACCTCAATGACGATGAAAAAAATCTCCTGTGTGCAAAAATTTATCTCGATATTCTTGAAAATTATGACACTGATACTTTCTACCAGCAGTATTCCCGTGACTATACTCCCGAAGAAATAACCGAACTTTGTGACGTTATACGGAGTGAGATAATACCTGTATACAATCAGCTTTTTGAAAGTCTGTATGATTTTGACGAACTTGATGACATAATTGATTCACCCGTTTACTTTGAAAATCCTTTTGAAGAAATACTGAAATATTCATCTGAACTTTCACCCGACATTGAAAAATCAGCAAAGAAAATTCTTAACGAAAATCTATACACGATTGCTTCGGGGTACGACTGCTATGACGGTTCATTTACAGTTGATATGCCTGCACAGAATAATGCACTTGTCTATATGTATGACGACGAATCTTTTCAGAGTTTTCTTACCGCCGTTCATGAGTTCGGACACTTTCACGCATCTTTCTATGATGATATAACGACTTTCAAACAGACTAACAATCTTGATATTGCCGAAATTCAGTCGCAGGGTCTTGAATTTCTGTTCATGCAATTCTATGATGATATTTACGGAAAACAGTCTGACGCTATGAAAATAATCAAAACGGCAACCATGCTTGAATCTGTAATCAGTGGTTTTCTGATAGGTGAGTTTGAATATAAGGTGCTTGAAAACCGTGACGAAATGTCACCGAAAGATGTTCTTGAATGTTATGACGAAATAATGGGCGATTTAGGCGAGGGTCTGCCGTTTTACTATGTAACACATATCTTTGAACAGCCTGCTTACTATATCAGTTATGGTACTTCCGCACTTGCTTCCTTTGAGATTTTCGAAAATCCCGACAAGGCTCTTGAACTCTATGAAAATATCGCAAAGATTCCCTGCAATTCAAACGAATATCAGTTCAAATCGGCACTTGAAAAATGCGGTTTCAGCGACGTTCTCAATGAAGAATATATAAAAAACCTTGCCGAAAATATAAAGAAATTTTCAGAAGAAATTACAGGATAAAAATAAAACGGACGTTTTTAAGCGTCCGTTTTTTTAATTTGCTATTCAGTTCTAAGTGCTTCAACGGGGTCTTTCTTTGACGCTACTCTTGATGGAATAAGTCCTGCGATAAGTGTAAGAATCATACTTATAACAACAAGTATAACCGCTGCCGGAACAGGTACATAAGCATTAAGAGTGTCAAGAGTTGTTACCGAATGAATTATTAAGTTTATAGGAATTGTAAGAAGTGCGGAAACACCTATTCCAAGAAGTCCTGCGGTAAGTCCGACTATTAGAGTTTCGGCATTGAACACGGTTGAAACATCGTGTTTTGATGCTCCGATAGCTCTCAGTATACCGATTTCCCTTGTACGTTCAAGTACCGAAATATATGTGATAATTCCTATCATTATGGAAGAAACAACAAGTGAAATTCCGACGAAAGCAATAAGCAGATAGGATATACCGCTTATAATTCCCGTAACGGACGACATAAGAAGTGCTACATAGTCCGTATAATGAATAACATCATCTTCACTTGCGGAATTATTGTAATCCTTTATTGCGTCTGCTATATCGTCCTTATCCTCAAAAGTTTTTACATATATATTCACTGACGACGGGTCAGAAATATCGATTTTACCGAGAATCCTGAGATTTTCTTCATAAGTTGATTCCGACATTTCAACAGGGGTGAAATTTTCATAAATCTGAATATACGCCTCATCGGGAAGTTTCATTTTATCAAGTTCTTCTGCAAGTTCCTTGTCCGAATATTCAGCAAGCTTTTTTTCTGTTTCTGCTGTTACCTGCTCCATGTACTGCATACTTACAACACCGATTAAAGCTTCACTAAATTCTTCTTCACTCATCGTCTTGATATAGTCGGCAACCTGTGAATTTTCAACACCCATCTGCTGTGCATAAAATTCAGAAACAAGTGTCTGTTTATCGCTGTCGGACATTTTTGAAATTGTTTCCTGTACTGCTTTCGTCATTTCAGACTCGTCGGGAGCTGACGCAACAAAACGATAAACTTCCGCTTTCTGTTTATCATCTGCTTCTTTAACATAATCCTTTGCAACTGAAATTTTTTCATTTTCTTCGGGTTCTTTGTAATCATCAGTAAGGAACGCAGAACCACTGATAATATCGGTTTCGGGATTTTCGGTCTGTGCCTTAACGATGTCACTGTTTTCAGCCTGTTCTATTACGTGCTTTGTGAGCATGGGAGTATAGGCAATATATCCCGATATCATGCCAATTTCAGCATCTTCGTTAGGACGTATGAAACCGACTATTTTAAGGTCAGTGCCTATATTTTCAGAACTGTAAAGAAAGTCAAGACCTGTTTCTGTCTGGGTGAGGTCGGTATAGCCGTTACCGTTTTCATTTTGCTGATAATACTCACACGGAAGAATTACTTTGAATTTCTTGTCAATAATTTCATCGAAATTCCATTCTGTCTGACCATAATCTTCAATATTCTCTCCGCTCATTGCCGACTTGAGAATATCTGAAAAATCGTCAGTATTCTTCAAACCCATTGCATACGCTATAATATCGGGAAGTTCATTATTTTTGGTAAGTACAACTACAGCTTCATTATAGTTTTCAGGCCACCTGCCGTTAACAATATCATACTGATTCTTTATAATGTCGTTAACTTGCGTGCCGTCCTCTGATGCTATAAGTTCGCTCATCACATCAAGACCCATCATGGAAGTCTCCATACTTGCCATAGGACTGCCTGTAGCCATTGACATATATTCCGAATCCTGAATCCCGAGAGCCTTTGAGTACATATCCATAAAATCTACTTTTATAATCTCACCGTCGGGAGTTTGGGTGAAAACAGGCATATTAACGTCATAAGTATATGAAACAGCAGTTGACTTGTCTTTTATAGTTTCGTTACTGTTGACAAACTCCTTGAACTTCTTCATATTATTTACCTGTTTTGCTGACGAGTTCATAGTATTGAACATATCATATATATCAGTATTGGCATAAACCGTCTCCGAATCGGAACTTTTCTGATTTTCTTCGTCCGTGCTTCCCATCATTGATGCAAGCAATTCTGATGTATCGGTAGTTTCTCTTGTAATCTGCAACGGATATGATGACAGCGTTTCTTCCTGAACATTGTTTATATAGTCGTTTACGCCTGTTGAAAGCGACAAAATGGTTGCAATACCTATAATACCTATAGAACCTGCAAAAGCTGTAAGAATCGTTCTTCCCTTTTTGGTCATAAGGTTATTCATGGAAAGCGATACTGCTGTACCAAACGACATTGAAACTCTCTTTTTTGAGGCTTCTTTTATTTCCGTTTCTTTTTCGGGTGTATACGGGTCACTGTCGTCCGTCAGTTGACCGTCTTTGATACGTATGATTCTCGTTGCGTAATCTTCGGCAAGTTCAGGATTGTGAGTAACCATAATTACAAGCTTATCTTTTGCAATTTCTTTCAGAAGTTCCATAACCTGAATACTTGTCTCACTGTCTAAAGCACCTGTCGGTTCGTCGGCAAGAAGAATGTCGGGATTATTTATCAACGCACGTGCAATTGCAACCCTCTGCATCTGTCCGCCCGACATCTGATTAGGCTTTTTGTGAAGCTGATTTCCGAGACCGACTTTCTCCAGTGCCTCTTTAGCACGTCTCTTTCTTTCAGACTTTGAAACGCCCGAAATAGTGAGAGCAAGTTCAACGTTGGCAAGTACAGTCTGATGCGGAATCAGGTTATAACTCTGAAAAATAAAACCTATAGAGTGGTTTCTGTAAGCGTCCCAGTCCCTGTCCTTGTACTTTTTGGTTGAAACACCGTTTATTATCAGGTCACCGGAAGTATAATGGTCAAGACCTCCGATAATATTCAGCATTGTCGTTTTACCACAGCCGGAATGTCCGAGAATAGCGACAAACTCATTTTCACGGAAAGTAACATTAACGCCGTTGAGAGCCGTTACCTTGTTTTCTCCGCTTCCGTACTGCTTGAAAATATCTTTAAGCTGGAGCAATAAACTCATCCTTTCTTAATTGAGATAAGGTAAATTATATCACATTGTCAAATATATGTCAATTACTTTCACAAAAATTTCATAAACCCAGTTAAATAAAATGTTAAGCTAATAAAACATCTCCGCATATTTCGGCGGAGATGTCTGATTTAATTATTTCATACCGTATTTTTTAAGAAGATTCTGAATCTTTTCGTGCGGGTCAATAATCTTGCTTATGGAAACGTCGTGATTTATAGCTTCAATGAAATAAGCGATATACTTTGAAACATCAACTTCATGAAACCACGGTCTACTGAGGAGTTCAGGAGTTCTGTAAGTAAGATTTGTACCAAAAACGCCGTCAATGTAACCATCTGCATAAGCCTTGTCGAACTTTTCGAGACCGTTTGTAAAGATAGCATAGGTTGCGTATGTGAAAATTCTCTTTGCTTTCTTTTCCTTAAGATTATAAGCAAGGTCAAGCATTGATTCACCTGAAGAAATAATATCATCTGCAACAAAAACGTCCTTACCCTCAACAGAGTTGCCGAGATATTCATGTGCAACAATCGGGTTTCTGCCGTTAACGATAGTTGAATAGTCACGTCTCTTGTAGAACATACCCATTTCAACACCGAGAACAGAAGCATAATACATATTTCTGTTTAAAGCACCTTCGTCAGGACTGACAATCATGAATTTATCCTTTGAACAGTCAATATCCTTAATATCGTTGAACATGGTTTTAAGTACCTGATATGTAGGCATAACATTATCAAAGCCCATAAGCGGTACTGCATTCTGAACTCTCGGGTCGTGAGCATCAAAAGTAACAATATTTGAAACCCCCATTGCCTCAAGTTCCTGCAAAGCACAAGCACAGTCAAGAGACTCACGATAACTTCTTCTGTGCTGTCTGCCACCGTAAAGATTAGGCATAATTACTGTAATTCTGTGAGCCTTACCGCTTGCAGCCTGAATGATTCTCTTTAAGTCTTGATAATGGTCGTCGGGGGACATTGAATTTTCCATGCCGAAATAATTGTATTTAATATTATAGTTTCCAACATCAACAATTATAAAGAGGTCCATGCCACGAACTGTAGACTTTATAAGACCCTTACCGTCGCCTGAAGAAAATCTCGGACACTCGCTTTCAACAAGAAAGGTATCCGTTTCATAGCCCGCTTTGCCTGCCCAGTCAACAAGATAGCTGTCGATTTTAGCACCGATTTCCTTAACGCTTTCCATAGCGATAATGCCGATAGGTGCAACGTTTGATTCACTGAATAAATTTTCACTTGAAGCTGTCATAAATTTTTTCCTTTCAGTTTTATATTCTTCTTTTTACTTGCAGAAATTTTCAATATAGCTTTCAATATCCTCTGCTATAATCTGCTTTGCAACGTCTGCGTGTTCCACTTCGTTAACAGCGGTGGTCTTATGTTCAAGTTCCTTGTAGATAGTAAAGAAGTGGCTCATTTCGTCAAAAATATGCTTCGGTATCTGGTCGATATCCTTATACATATTATAGTTAGGGTCATCAAACGGAATGGCAATAATCTTGTCGTCACGATGACCGTTATCAAGCATTCTGATGACACCGACAGGATAGCACTTGACAAGAGTAAGCGGAATGAGTTTCTCGGAACAGAGAACAAGCACATCAAGCGGGTCATTATCGTCTGAATAGGTTCTCGGAATAAAACCATAGTTTGCGGGATAATGAGTTGAAGTATGAAGTATACGGTCCATTTTTATAAGACCCGTATCCTTATCAAGCTCGTACTTGATTTTACTTCCCTTTCCGATTTCTATAACTGCGTAGAAATGCTCCGGACTGATTCTTTTGGGGCTGATTTTATGCCAGATATTCATTTATTTACCTCCAAACAATATTCAGATTCCGTCAGCGGAATCCGAAAATGTATTATCTGCTATTATTAAGTATACCATGTTTTCATAATTTGTCAATAACGCTTTGAAATTTCGGCATTATGATGTAAAATATCCGAAAATGCCGTAAAATTTTCAGCTTTTGTCACTTTAATAAAATGTAAATTTTCATAAAATAAATACTAAGAGAATAATTACATTAACAAATAATGAATATAACTAATGATTAATATATTATAATTCTATTGATTTTTTTGAAAAATTATTGTAGAATATATATAAAGAGTTTTTTTAAGGAGATGATATAATCATGCCCGTTTACAGAATCGCAGTAATTATCGCAGGAATTGACCAAAGTTATCAAAGCACAATTCTGAACGGCATTTCCGCTTCTGCCGCTGAATGTTCCCTGAATGTTGAAACTTTTGTGTCTTTCATCGGGTCAATGGGCAATCCGACACATGACAACGGCGAATTTAATATTTTCAATCTCCCCGATTTCAAAAATTACGACGGTGCTATTCTTCTGACAAACACCATTGACTATCAGCCTGTTGTCAATGATATTCTGAACCGCATCAAACAAGCCGGTATACCTGCCGTAAGCATGGACAACGATATACCTGAGTTTTATCATATAGGCATTGATAATAAAAAGGCTATGCGGAAAATTACCGAACATATGATTAAACATCACGGATTTACAAAATTCAGCTATATTTCAGGTCCTGCCGACAATCCTGAAAGTGCCGACCGTTTAAGTGCTTTTCTGGAGGTTCTTTCAGAAAATAATATTTCCGCTGACGAAAATGATATTTTTTACGGAGATTTCAGGTCACCGTCAGGTAAAAACGGAGTTGAATACTTTCTGAAGCAATGGAAAGAACTTCCCGACGCACTCATATGTTCAAACGACGTTATGGCTGCTTCGGCTATCAGCCGTCTTACAGAAGCAGGATACAGAGTCCCTGACGACATAACAGTGACAGGTTTTGACAATACATACAATACTCAGAATTATCAGATTGAAATAACTTCGGTAAACAGACCGCTTGCATTGTCGGGACAGCTCGCCTGCAAAATGCTTCTCAACCACTTTAATAATATTCCTCAGAAAAGAAGCATTATACTTGATATGTCAACACGTTTCACGGAAAGCTGTGGCTGTTCAGCCTGCGACCCGCCCGACCTGAAAGCTTTAAGGAAATTCAACTACAGCAACTATATGAAATTTGAAAAGTCGCAAAGTTATATGTCGCTTTTCAATCACCTTTCATGTGTCCTGCTCGGTTGCAATACCTATGAACAGTATATCAATTCACTGAAAGATTTTTTGTCGGAAATGCAGTTAGAGGAGTTTTATTTCTGTCTTTGTGACAACTGGGATTCAGAATCACTTAATAATGAAAATGCATATCAGGAAAACGAAGACGCTCCCGTGCCGTCCGAATATACTGATAATATTCTTGTACCTATTGCATACAAACAGGGGATTTTTTACGAAAATCAGAAAATCAGAAAAAGTGATATACTGCCTGATGTCGCACGTTCTGCAAAGTCGGGAAAGTTCTATTATATTGTACCGCTTCATTTCGGCATACGCTGTCTTGGATATATGGCAATAATGAACCCAAGAGTAAATATTCACAATTCAATGTTTGAAACCCTCTGCATAAGTATAAGCAACTCGCTTGAAAATATAAGAAAACTCCTTTGTCTGAATACTGCCGTAAAACATCTGCGTAAGCTTTACGCTCAGGATACTTTCACGAATATCTACAACAGAAACGGCTTTATAAATGCGGCAAGAGAAACTTACAGCAGCTGTATTTCAGAACAGCGTAATATTATGCTTATGTTCATTGACCTCGACGGACTTAAAACCATAAATGATACTTTCGGTCATGATGTCGGAGACGTGGCTATCTGCAATATTGCCGACGTTCTGCGTAAATCATGTATTGAGGGTGAAGTTTACTGCCGTTTCGGCGGTGACGAATTTATAGTATTTGCCCCCGACTATAATGACAGTGATGCAGATAATCTGAAAAAGAAAATCGAAATCAATATAGAAAAGATAAATGAAACAAAAATTTATCCTTTTGAACTCAATGCGAGTATAGGCTATGTAATCGCCGTACCCGAGCCGAGTGAGGATATATTCCGTTTTGTTACGGAAGCTGACAAAGTTATGTACAAGGAAAAACGTAGGAAAAAGCGTTCAAAATATCTTAAATCATGAAAAAGGGACTGTCGGAACAGTCCCTTTTTATTTACAGCGAAAGAATAATTTCCTTTCCGCTTTTCTGATACTGTTCGGTTTTTACACCGCACTTGTCAAATAAAAACTGCGAAGCCGTAACACCGTCAGTACCTTTGTATTTATTGCTGTAGTAAACTACCCTTTTAATACCCGATTGTATTATAGCTTTTGCACACTCATTGCACGGAAAAAGAGTAACATAAAGCGTACAGCCGTTAAGGGAAGCGGAATTGCTGTTAAGAATGGCATTAAGTTCTGCATGACATACAAAAGGATATTTTGTATCAAGAGCAGAATCAGCCTCACGTTCCCATGGCATCTCGTCATCATTACAGCCCGTCGGCATACCGTTATAACCGACCGCCACTATCTTGTTTTCATCATTTACTATACAAGCACCTACCTGCGTTGAATTGTCTTTACTGCGTTCAGCCGAAAACATGGCAATTCCCATAAAATACTCGTCCCAGCTTATGTAATCGGTTCTTTTCATTATTTTGCCTCCTTTGAAAAAAATCACGTTTCAATAATTATAGCATATAAAAAAAATCATGTCAAGTTTTCACATAAGAGGTGAGAATATTTTCATAAGTCCGCCGAAAAACTTATAATAAAGCTTTTCGTTCTTGATTGTTTCGGGAGTGACTTCACGGCACTTTTCAAGTGTTTCATGAAAATCTCTCTCAATATCGGCTATACACTTTGTTTTGTACATATATGTCGCACACTCAAAATGATGATAAAGACTACGATAATCGAGATTTATAGTACCGACAACAGCTTTTTCATTATCACTTGACCATACTTTAGCGTGAACGAATCCCGGTGTATATTCGTATAATTTCACACCTGACTTTATCAGTGACTTATAATGTGATTTTGCAAGGGCATATGCCATTTTCTTATCGGGTATTCCGGGAAGAATAATTTTAACGTCAACACCTCTCTGTGCCGCAAATTTAAGTGAGGTTTCAAGCTCGCCGTCAAGAATAAGATAGGGTGTCATTATGTGTACATAATCGGTAGCACGGTTGAGTATATCCATGTATACGTTTTCCCCTACCTTGTAATCGTCAAGAGGGCAGTCCGCATACGGCATTACAAAGCCCTCTTCACCTGATTTGTCATGTTCATATTTAGAAAGACAGTCATATTTCAGAAATCTGTCCCACTCGGGACTCTTTTCACTTATGTTCCACATTTGCAGAAACATGAGGGTAAAACTCTGAACCGCTTCGCCTTTCAGCATAACAGCCGTATCTTTCCAGTGACCGAAACGTTCGATTTTGTTTATATATTCGTCGGCAAGATTTATACCGCCGTTGAAAGCAACTTTTCCGTCAATGACAAGTATTTTACGGTGGTCGCGGTAATTATAGTACGTTGAAATAAAAGGTTTTATCGGTGAAAAAGCCTTGCATTTTATGCCGAGCTTCTCAACACGTTCAGGGTAGTCAAATGAAAGCGTTGTGATTTCGCACATTCCGTCATACATAACACGAACGTCAACACCCTGTTTAGCTTTTTCCTCCAGTATACCGAGAATCTTTCCCCACATATAACCCTCGTCAAGAATGAAATACTCAAGAAATATGAACTTCTCCGCTTTCTGAAGTTCATCAATAAGAGACTCGAATTTTTCTTCACCTGATGAAAAATAAGTAACATCAGTATTCGCATAAACGGGAAAACAACCGCTTTTATTAAGGTATCTGCACAAGTCGTCGGTACATGACCCTACTATATCAGGATTATTTATAACTTCCTTATCCTGTGGAATCTTCTTTTTTGTCATTGTTACAAGATAATTTATACGTCCTTTAAGAGTAAGATTGCCGATATCCCTCTTTGTAAACCACAACAGAACAGTTGCAGGTACGGGCGATACCATAATTATAAAAAGCC
This sequence comes from Ruminococcus sp. UBA3280, assembly GCA_002362175.1. Lineage (GTDB taxonomy): Bacteria > Bacillota > Clostridia > Oscillospirales > Ruminococcaceae > Ruminococcus. The sequence continues at coordinate 17,965 of DETU01000058.1, read as the reverse complement.
ATGTAAGCTTGCTCGTTGAATCCATATCATAATTGAAAAGATATATAACCATCATCAGAGAAAATAATGTCTGAAACAATGTGAAGTGAGGAAAATACTCAGAAAACCACCCATAAATCGATAAAAGCATAAATAACTGAAACAAAACAAGAATGCCTATTATAAATAAACGGCTGAATATCAGTCTTAAAAAACCCTTTTTCTTTTTCGGAATAAGACGTATTATTTTTTCCTTTTCCATTTAATTTCCTTTCCGTAAAAACAGTCCCGAAAGTCTTTTAATGAGACTTTCGGGATATTTCACTTTATTCCCACTCAACAGTTCCCGGAGGCTTTGAGGTAATATCGTACACTACTCTGTTTACGTGTTCAACTTCATTGGTGAGACGGTTTGAAACTCTTGCAAGAACGTCATAAGGGATTCTTGCCCAGTCGGCAGTCATAAAATCGTCTGTAGTGATTGCACGGATAGCAATAAGATGGTCGTAAGTTCTGTGGTCACCCATAACGCCTACCGTCTTTACATCGGGGAGAACAGCAAAAAACTGTTTCAGTTCGCTTTCTATACCGCTCTTTCTGATTTCGTCACGGAAAACTGCGTCAGCTTCCTGCAAAACCTTAATTTTTTCTTCGGTAATCTCGCCTATGATACGTACTCCCAAACCGGGACCCGGAAAAGGCTGTCTCCATACTAGTTCATGGGGAATACCGAGTTTCTCTCCTACCTGACGGACTTCATCTTTAAAGAGGTCGCCGAGAGGTTCAATAACGCCGTCAAATTTTATATCTTCGGGCATCTGTACCATATTGTGATGAGTTTTTATTACCGCCGTACTGCCGTGACCTGCGGAATTTCCCTTGCCTGATTCGATACGGTCGGGATAAATAGTACCCTGTGCAAAGAAACCGTCAGTACCTTCTTCACGAATTTTGTTCCAGAAAACGTTATAAAATTCCGTACCGATAATCTTACGTTTGCTTTCAGGGTCGGAAACGCCTTTCAGTTTTTCAAGAAACTGTTTCTGACAGTTTATACGTACAAAATTCATATCGAAAAGCTTTGTGAAAGTTTCTTCTACAAAGTCGCCCTCGTCCTTACGCATAAGCCCCTGGTCAACAAAAACGCAGGTCAGCTGTTTACCTACAGCACGGCTTAAAAGTCCTGCCGCAACAGATGAATCGACACCGCCTGAAAGTCCGAGTATAACTTTTTTGTCGCCTATCTGTTCACGGAGTTTTGCAACAGTACTTTCAATAAAGTCGTCCATTACCCAGTCGCCGTTAAATTCACAGACTTCATAAAGAAAATTGCGGAGCATCTGCTTACCGTATTCACTGTGGGTAACTTCGGGGTGGAACTGTACAGCATAAAGTTTTCTGTCGGGATTTTCAAATGAAGCACACGGACAGTCATCAGATTCTGAAGTAACATAAAAGCCTTCTGGAAGCTGACTGACATAATCGGTATGGCTCATCCATACAACGCTTTTTTCGGGAACGTCCTTAAAAATAAGATTTTCATTGTTTTTCGCAATTTCAATCTTTCCGTACTCACTCTTTTTACAGCTTTCAACTTTACCGCCAAGAGTATAGGCAACAATCTGACAGCCGTAACAAATTCCAAGAATCGGAACACCTATCTCAAAAATTTCCTTTGAAATATGCGGTGAAGTTTCATCATAGACACTGTTAGGTCCGCCTGTAAAAATAATTCCCATAGGATTAAGTGCTTTAATTTCTTCAATAGGTGTATCAAACTTCTTTATTTCACAGTAAACACCACATTCACGCACTCGTCTTGCAATAAGCTGATTATACTGTCCTCCAAAGTCAAGCACGATACAAAGCTGATTCTTCATTGGTTTTCCTCCTTCAAACTATCTGAATTATACATTGTCAATTTTCACAATGCCGTTTCGTTCAAGATTGTGCATAAACATGAAACGTGCTTCGTCACGGTATTCAGGCTTTATAAGATAATACATATAACTTTCGATAACTCTTAGTTTTCCTGCTCCCCTGCCCTGAATCTTGAACTGATTGAAACCGTTGGGAATATACTCATTCCATATTGCGTCAGGACTGATATGGTGCGGAAGTTTACGTTCTTCAAAAGGAAGTCTGCGTGTAGCGGGACAGCTGAGATACTCATCAAGTTCTTCAGTCATTTTAAACGGTTCATCTGAATTTGCGTGCAGATACTGATTATACTGAATATGGTGCAGACCGACTGTCTCATATTCCTTTACACGTTTCGGACAGTTCGGGAAACAGCTGGAATTAATCAGAAATTCACACTTTTCCTTGTTGGGAAGATTATTGAGAACGTCCCATTTATTATTAAAATCATAGTCCACAGCAACAAGGTTATAATCCTTGTTCAGTTCATCATGAAGTTTTTCGGGGTCTGTAATTCTCTTGCACGTGGAACTCGTTATTTTATACATCGGATACATTTCACGTATGTAATCTTCAAGAATATCCGAATTTACTATAACTTCATTCATACCGTTTGCGGCTAACTGCATTACCATATTGCAGTAAGGGTCAGCAAGGTCCTGCGTCCTTATAAGAGGATTTGTAAAAGTAAAACGCAGCGGTATTCCACGTTCATTAAGAGCAAGGATAGTCGTTTTAATCTGGTCGGGACTGTTGACACCGCCTATTAAAGCTCTTCCTCCTGCCCACAATGACGGCGAAAAAGCACCGTAGCAAGAAGCTATTTCCACACCGTCACGGAAATACTGCGGGCAATTTTCAAGCATGGTAAGCAGTACCATATTAAGTCTGAAGTTTTCGGTAAGTCCCGGAAGATGAAATCTTGCCTTGAGATTCTCCATATTAGTTCTCCTTAAAAATTATTTGCTCATGAAAATTACAGCCTGTCCGACCTGTAAAACAATCAGGCAGGGACAGGCGTATTTTTTTACCAAACCTTGTAATCGTCGTTTCCTACTCTGTAAGATGTACCGGGAACAAAAAGGTCTTTAGGTTCGTGACCCTGTTCGTGTGCTTTTTTAAGTTCTCTGAAAGCAACACTGTTTGTAACGATTTTCATAACACGCTCCTGTTCGGGTTTCTTGCTGAGGTATTCAAGAAGCACCTGCTGGAGATAGAAATAAGAACGGAGCTGAGTCTTTTTAAATTCAATCTGTGATTCACCTTCGATAAGGAAAAGACTGTCGCCCTCACGATAGCCGAGAGTAAGCTTTGCAAGGATTTCAGGAACAAAAATTCTGATTTCGGAAGCAAGATTCTTGTCGCCTGTAATTTCTTCAAGCTTTGTAACAAGTTCCATATATTCCTCACGGGAATTGCAGTTTTCCATCATTTCAATGCACTGCTTTGCACAGTCAACAATATGCTCCTTCTTGTAAACTTCGGGACACTGGTCGTCCTCACGCTGTACAAAGATAGCATACTGCTTTTCAGACATGAAAGTATCGGCACTGTTCCATGCGTCAACATAAGCCTGATAGAAACGTGAAAGCTCGGTGCAGACAGAACCGTTTACACGTACTTCAACAATTTTTCTGTCCTTATACTTTGAAAGGTAAACCCTTACCCAGTAATATTTCTTTGAACCGAGATACTTCGGAATTTCAGACTTAATGTAATTCATAAGCATTACGGGCTGTTTTTCTTTGATACCAATTCTTACGATTGACTGTGCATACATATCAAAGTCATAGTGCTGTTTGAGATAATTTACAGAAATGTGAATCGGATTTTTCTTGGAAAGTGACTGGTCAATAGGATGCCATACACCGCCGTAGAAAATTTCAACAGCCATTTTTACAGCTTCGTCATCTGTAGTACCTTGAGCATCAATAGGGTCTATAAGCGGTTCGTCGAAATCATCGTTTCTCACGACAAATACGACCTGAAGAAGCTTTACTCCGTCTTTTTCGTCACGTCTGCCAATCTGAACATCAATAGTATAGCCTCTGGGCATAATTACGCAATCGTCATAAAGATTACCGTTAAGTTTTTCGTTAAGACATTCAAGTACTTTTGTTTTGATTTCCTGTGCCGGATTTTTTTCTTCCGGTTCAGCCTGCTGATTCTTTTTTTTAAAAAGTGCCAATTAAATCATTCTCCTTATTTATATAATTTTTAACCTCTTTCAGAGGTACACATCACATCCAGCATGATATATATATTTTATCACAAATTTTTATTTTTGTCAACAAAAACTGTAATAAACATAAATAAAAAATTAAGCCGACAGAAAATCATTGTTTTCCGTCGGCTTCAAGATTCAGTTTTTTATAAACTTTACCGCTGCCCAGCCTTCTTTTGTATTGACTTCAGTCTTTTCAAATCCGACCGATTCAATTGCGTCAATAACTTCGTCCATACGTTCCGTAATGATTCCCGAAACGATAAGAATGCCGTTGTCTCTGATATAGCGTACAAAATAATCTTTCATAGCTATCAGGACGTCCGCAACGATATTTGCGGTAATAATATCATACTTTGCATCTATTCTGTCAGCAAGTTTTCCGTCATTGAGAATATTACCGAAATATGTTGTATACTTTTCACTCGGAATATAATTTTTTTCTGCGTTTTCCGCCGCAGTTGCCGCAGCATTTTCGTCAATATCAACTGCAACGGCGTTTTCCGCACCGAGAAGCATAGCCCCGATTGAAAGTATACCGCTTCCGCAGCCCATATCAAGAATCCTGTCACCGTCATTCAGACTTTTTTCAAGAAGTTCAAGACAAAGGCGTGTTGTGTGGTGCTGACCTGTTCCGAAACTGGACGCAGGGTCTATTTCAAGAATTTTTCTGCTTCCGTCACCGCTGTATTCTTCCCATGACGGCTTTATAACAAGCTTTTCACCCACACACAAAGGCTTAAAATACTGTTTCCAGTTATTAGCCCAGTCCTCCTCACGAATACTTGAAAGTTCAGCTTCAAGACGTCCGTAAGCGTTTTCGGTGTCGGTGGATTTTACTTCTGCAAGCATTGAGCGTATAGCGGAAAGCATATCCGAACCCTGATTATTGTCGGGAAGATAAACGGTAATGCAGGTCTCACAATCTGAAAGTCCCATCAGGTCGTCGTCAATGTAATCCCACTGACCGTTTTTGTTTTCAAGAAATTCGTTGAAATCTTCCGAATCACGTATAGCAAAACCCTTTACTCCGATGTCCTCAAGCTTTGAGCAGAGCAGTTCAATTGCGGGTGTTGCCGTATAAATATTTACTTCTGTCCATTCCATTCAGGCAGCGTCCTCCTAATTAATTACATATAAATGAGAGATATTCAATAACATCTCCGTTGTCAACAACTCCATCACCGTTTATGTCGGCAGCTTCAATTTCAGACTTGCTGAGAATTGAAACGCCTTCGGGAAGAAATTTAAGACTTTTAAGATATTCGTTAAGAAGTGAAATATCATAAAGATTAATTTCACCATCCCTGTTTATATCACCTCTTGCAGATTCGGTAAAACAATCTGCTATAGTCATGGAACTCATATCAATCCAGCCGTCCTCGCCGTTTATTGTAACAAGTCCGTAACCGTTTTCAATCTTCCTTACATTAACAATCTGCCCCGAAGTAATTTCTGCAATTACTTCGTCTGAAGAAGTATAAATGCAGGTTGTTTCCTCACCTGAATAATAAAATTCTACCGATACTCCTGTTGTCTGTGAAGAAGTATCTTTGTTATCAGGTTCAGTTATAGTAACTGTCGTAGTTGTTGTTTCTGTTGTTGTGGTTTCGGTCGTCGTTTCAGACGTTGTAGTTTCCGTCGTTGTTTCAGACGTCGTAGTTTCTGTTGTTGTGGTTTCCGTCGTCGTTTTAGACGTCGTAGTTTCTGTAGTTGTAGTTTCTGTTGTAAAGGCAGTTGTTACAGCACTGTCATTGTTTTCTTCAGTGAATAATGACGGCGGATTCTTTCCTGTTATGATTTCATATTCAGTAATATTATAATTACTGTAACTATCAAACATCAGAACCTCGTCTTTGGCAGGGTCAATCATATAAACATCGTCGCCTGTAACATTTTCCACGAAAACCCAGTGATTGCCGATGTTACATATAACATAATAGCCGTTTTCCATAGCTGAACGGATTTCTTCAGCCTTTCCACTCTTGTCGGACGACTGAAAATAATTTAATCCGACTATGTTTACGTCGGGAATAATAGCTGAAACCGTTGACCAGCTTGCCAATGCTCCCCCGTAAGTGAAACCGTTTATTCCGTTTATAGCCTGAGCAAAAACCCCGGGATTGAAAGTTTCGGGATTTACAGAACCCGAATGTGCAGCCATAATTGCGATTGAAGTGACGAAACAGCCCGATTCAGCCATATTTGAATAACCCATAGGGATATCCGCCCATCTTTCGTCCATCTGACTCCAGGAATGGTAATCTTCCATTGCATACGCTCCGTTATATCCGTACGAGCCGTTAAAAGTACCGACGAAAACGAGAACCGCAAGTGTAACACCGTAAAGACCCTTCCTTTTTTTATTCAGCATAAATACCTCCATTAGACATTTTTTAATCTGCATTGCATTATTGCCGTCATGGTATAAATTCTGCTGATATCTGTACTGCGGATTTTCTGTCTTGATATCAGTAGAATCTTCCCCCAAAAACCGCTTTTTTCTATGAATACAGATTTTTTATTTTCCTGTTCCTTTTTCTTTTTTTCTCTTTAAAGGCTTTGTAAACCGCTATGTACTCCGACATAGCTTTTTCTCTTTCTATATCATTCAGTACAGCTCCGCCATAAACCGCCCTGTCGAACATCTCCGCAGTACTGTAAATATCTGCGTTCCATTCGTTGTATATGATTTCTGCGGTTTCCTGCGATGTGCAACCCCCGTCAATTCCGAAAATACGGCAAGTTCTGCACATAATTGCAGAAACGGCTTCATTCGGGGATTTTCTGCCATACCTGAAAATGAACAGCTTGTGTGAAACGGCAGGATAAAGGAAAATACAAATCATCACCGCAAAAGCAAGAAGAAGAATTACAAGTCCTGCTCTTGCAAGGGAATCGGCTGTATTGTTTCCCTGCTCCGCAATTTCGTCACTGCTTACAGTAGGTTCAAACGACAGCCACCCGAAACCTCTTATATAAAGTTCGGGGAAAGCGTGTGCGTCATTGCCTGTAACGACGAAATTAGTATCTATTGCCTTGTTATCGTAAAGCTGTGACATATTATATCCTTCACAGAACCTCGCAGGAATCCCCGAAGCACGTGAAAGAAGCACCATAGCTGTTGCATACTCATAACATACACCTTTTTTTGCCGTGAAAATAAAGTCCTCGGCATTTTCACCCTTTTCCTTTTGGTAATCGAGGTTGTAAACATAATCATTATTACGAAAATATTCCTCAATTGCCTTTGCCTTGTCGTAGTCTGAAGTGTAACCCAAAGTGATTTCACGGGCAAGATTATAAATCATCTGACTGTTTCCGTAATCAAGAAGAAAATCGTCATAATCATCGTAATCACCTATTTCATCACTTATCAGATTTATGTAATTCTGAATTTTTTCGTCATATTCCGACTGATTTTCAAGAATTTCCAAAGCCTCGGAAAGAATTTTTTCATAGTCATAATCTGAAAATTTATCGGTAACCGACTTGTTCAGACTGTTCATAAAGAACGTATCAGGTGTATAATTGTATATAAATTTTTCGTCATATGCGAAATATGCACGTGATTCACTGTTGTCCGCATAGATAAGTCCCGACTCAATAAGTGCCATTCTTTTCTGATACGAAGTATACTGAAAATTCTGCACAAGCTGTGGAACGGGTGCAAACTGCGAACCACGGACATTTGAAGTTACCGAAATCCATTTATTTTCAGGCACTGAAATCTGACTTTCGGAATATCCCTCAAAACCGTACCTTTCAGCAAATTCATCGTTTAATTCACCTGCATAAAGAACCGCTTTGATAATACTGCCCGTCTCGGAAAATTCAAGCAGACCGTTTTTCATACTTTCGGGTTTACTTTCAAACGTCCTGACAAAATTTTTATCGGAATCTTCAACAGCCCATGAGTCATTATCATAATTATACGTTGAAAACGTCGTAGTTTTGAGACGCATAGGCTCGGAAGCGTTTACATAATAAAGCGGTGTATTGTTATTTGTACGGAAAAACTGCTGACCGTCGGTATCATCTCTGAAAACACCGAGCATAGCGGTCAGACGGTCTGTGAACTGTTCAGCAGAAATGAGAGTATCAAGAAAATCCCTGTTTGCCTCTATTTCAGGTTTCGGAATCATTGAGGCGAACGAAGCAAAAACAACCGCATAAGCCGTCACAGACTTCCATATTGTTTTTCTGCCTATAATTTCGGTTTCTTCCGTATTCTGCATCTGTCTGAAATTAATCATAATCAGTATGTACGAAACGGCAAGAAGAATTATGAAATAAGTCGGCATTTTTTCGTATTCCTTGCCGTATATGGCAAACGGAATTATAAATATCAGGAATCCCATGAAAATCCTGTAGCGGATTCTCGTGAAATAGTATATTACCGACATCATAAATATCATGAATAATAAGAATATTGCTATTGTATACCATTGACTGTAATCAAGCACGTCCTGCGGTGTAAGAAACCACACGCCGAAATTCAGCGGATATGACCTGCTTCCTTCATTTACCGAAAACCTGACTGCAAACATGAATAACGAAAAAAGTACGATATACCCCATTGTTCCGATAAATTTATGCTTTGTCATGTAATCGAAAAGTCTGAAAGAAAGTCCTGCTATCACGAACGAAGCAATACCATATATAAGAGTATGCCCGCTTTTGTAGTGATACATTATCGACATCATGACAATAACGGTATATATCAGCACGGGGTCACAGAAAATTTTCAAAATAAAATCCTTAAATCTGTTATTATTTTTCTGCATAATTCTACACCCGTTTAAAATTGTTGTCCTCGTCGAGATACCACAAAGGCAAATCAGTATGATTTTCCGAATACTGCGATACTCCGAGAATACTCGTGTTTTCATGATTTTCGATTTTATCGGTTATTGAAGAAAAATCGTCTCCTGCGTTAGTTGTTGCAACAACACACGCACATACGGAAGAGTTTTCGGGCGGTACACTTATACGTCTTTCGGCAATAACTTTTACGGAAAGAATTTTCAGTAAAAGCTGTGACGGATAATCGGGACTGTCAACACTTTCCGTGACAATCTCACCCGACGAATCATAATAAGCAAAACTGCACGCCATTCCCTGTCTTACCATGAGAGAAAGCAGTCCGAAAACCGAAACAAGCAGTTTTTCTTCGTCGATGACGGCTTTTTCTGAATTTGCCGAAATACTGCGGAAAAGGTCAAGCAAAATCATAGGCTGAACCGATGCCGCCGCCTCGTCAAGACGTACCATAAGCTTTGACCTTTTTGAAGAAAGTTTCCAGTTTATACGTTTAAGAGAGTCACCCGTGACATACTCACGATGTTCATAACCCGGAGTTGTATTAGCCGAAAACATCATAGAAGTATCATTTTCCTCATCGTCGTCACTTGTCATAACAACGTCCGCAATAGACCTGAAAAGCTGTGAAGAAGCTTTTATTTCGGGAATTTCAGGAATTACTCCAACACTCTTTGTGGGCGGAAGTTCTGATTTTACTTTGAGTTTCAGAAAACCGAGAAATCCGCACGAATAAACCGATTCAATGGAAATTTCACCATTTCCTCCCGTAACTGCATCAATACTGAATGTGAAATTTTTCTTTTGTTCGTTCAGCATTGAAATACGATAAGTTTTCAGTTTTTTATTGAAAACCGTCGAAACAGACGGCTTTATCTCAATAAATGCACACGGCATACTACCGCTTTTTTCGACCGTTACAGTAACAGGAATCCGATTCCCCTTTTTTACATAGCCATCACAGTCAAATGAAACTTTTATTCTGTTTCTTCCGTAAACGGTAAAGACAAGAGAAACAAGCGGTGCAAACACAAGAAAAGCAAGAAGAATTATTCCCATTTCGCCATCTATATAAAAAGTAAAAATGTAAAGCAGAAACGCCACCGCCGTAACGCTGATTAAATTTTTTATAAATCTCATCATCGTATACCCGGCACTTTACAGTTTTTCAGCAGACTTTTTATATATTCCTCATTCGTGCCGAAAGCTGTTTTTCCCTGAGGAGAGAGAATAATTCTGTGTGAGAGTACCGAAACGGCAGCATTTTTCACGTCATCGGGAGTTGCATAATCCCTTTCATATATGTAAGCAAAAGCTTTTGATGCTTTATAAAGTGCGATACTTCCTCTCGGACTGATTCCAAGGGTGGTATTTCTGTCGTTTCTTGTCGCCGAAACTATGTTCACAATATAACTCTTGACCTGTTCCGTAACCCTTACCGTGCGTACCTCATTCTGCAACATTTCAATATCTTCAAGAGACATTACAGGCTTTTCGATGTTTACAATAGGGTTATGCATTTCAGTACGTTCAAGAATTTTTATCTCCTCATCTTCCGAAGGATAACCCATTGACAGTTTCATGAAAAATCTGTCCATCTGAGCCTCGGGCAAATGAAAAGTACCGTAAGTTTCAACGGGGTTCTGAGTTGCCATAACAAGAAAAGGCTTCGGAAGCTGATGAGTTACACCGTCAAGACTTATCTGATGCTCCTCCATAGCTTCCAGCAACGCCGACTGTACTTTCGGCGACGCTCTGTTAATTTCATCTGCAAGCAGGAAATTACACATCACCGCTCCCTCGTGGTAAAAAAATTCATTTTTTTTCGGGTCAAGCATGGTAAAACCCGAAATGTCAGACGGCATAACGTCGGGAGTAAGCTGAATACGGTTGAACTTTCCGCCGATTGAACGTGAAAGAGCCGTTATAAGCTGAGTTTTGCCCACTCCGGGAACATCTTCGAGAAGAACGTGACCTTCACAGAGAAGTGCCGCAAGCAGTTTTACAACCGTTTCATTCTTGCCGACAATGACCCTTTCTATAGAAAGAGCAAGTTTTTCTATATTTTTATTCATATATACTTACCTCATAAATTGAGCATAATATTCAACTAAACTTATTATAACATATTTTTCTATTTACTGCAAGTGAAATATATACGGAAAACGCTCCTGCTTTTTGTAACTTTCATACAAAAAACAAGAGTGTTATATAAATATTAATATACTGAATTTCTCAACAATTATCTTCTGCGTGAAGCAATAAAAGAAATAATCATCAGTACAAACGAAATCAGCGTAAGAACACAGCAGGCAACAAATGCGATTACCGACCAAACCGTTACTTTTCCCTCAGTAATCTGCATATCTGCAAACATCGATTTTTCAACACCAACGTTTGCAAGGTCGTCCACCGCCTCATTGTAGTACTGTTCATAATCTTCCATACTGCTCGGATAGTTTATTTTTCCGTCAAATTCAATACTAACCACAGGTTCGTCGGCTTCTTCAACGGTAAAATATTCATACCATTTGTCTGCGGCACTGTCAAGCTTTGAGATAAGGTCTTTGTCCGACGTTGAAAAAACAGTAAAGAAGTCCATATCTTCAAGATTGCTGACCACATAAAAGTTAGTCTCTTTTTTATGTACTGTAATACCATATTTTTTAGAAGTTTCCTCATATATGGCAAAAGGACCATATACAAAATCAATTTTGCCGTTAATCACAGCATAGGGGTCAGAAAAATCAGCTTTTTCCGACTTGTTGAAATCAATTCTGTTTCCTTTCATAAAACGTGTTGCATCATCCATAAATGCCATAGCGAAAATCAGTGACATTATCATAACGACAAAAAACCATATTTTTCTTGATACTCTCATATAAACCTCCCGTAAACAAAAAAACCGCAGGATTAAACCTGCGGTTTTGAAAAAATTACTTAATCATCTTTGCAACTTCGTCAGCAAGGTTATCTTCTTTCTTTTCAATACCGTCACCACGTTCATAACGAATAACGTCAACAACCTTTATTGAACCGCCGAGCTTCTTAGCTTCTGCATCAACATAACCCTGTACGGAAAGCTTGTCGTCCTTGACAAAAGCCTGTTCAAGAAGGCAATTTTCACTGTAATACTTGCCAATCTTGCCCTCAACAATCTTAGCACGAACCTGTTCGGGCTTGTTAGCCATTTTCGGGTCTTCAGCCATCTGAGCGAGCATGATTTCTCTTTCCTTGTCAAGAGTATCAGCGGGAACCTGTTCACGACAAAGATAAGGAGCATTAAGAGCAGCAGACTGCATTGCAACGTCCTTACCGATAGCGGAAACCTGTTCAGCAGAAAGGTCAGTGTCAAGCTTTACCATAACACCGATACTACCGCCGTTATGGATATAAGAAGCAAGAACGCCCTCAAGTCTTACGAAACGACGGATAACAATATTTTCTCTGATTTTCATACCTGCGAGTTCTGTAAGAGCTTCGCCGACTGTACCAGTACCACCGCTGATTGTTTCAGCTTTAAGAGCCTCAACGTCAGCAGGATTCTTTTCAATGATTGTGTTGGCAACAGCATTTACGAAATTTCTGATGTCGTCTGTATTTGCAGCAAAGTCAGTTTCTGTGTTTACTTCAAGAAGAACACCCACATTACCGTTTACAACAGCAGCAACAACACCTTCAGCAGCGGCTCTGTCTGCTTTCTTAGCCTGTGTAGCAAGACCTTTTTCTCTGAGGAACTCAACAGCCTTGTCCATATCGCCCTCGTTTGCCTCGAGTGCCTTTTTACAGTCCATCATACCAACGCCTGTGGACTTCATAAGTGCCTTAATATCAGCAACGGAAATTTTTCCCATTTTAATTACCTCCTGTAATTATTTTATTGTGAAAAACCCGAATAATAAAATTCGGGTTTAAATTTTTCTGAAAGAAATTATTCAGCTTCAGCAACTTCCTCTGCAGGAACTTCCTGAACTTCTTCAGCAGTATTGTCGTCTCCCTGTCTGCCTTCGATAACAGCGTTAGCGATTGTACCTGCAATAAGCTTAACTGCTCTGATAGCGTCATCGTTACCAGGAATTACGTAGTCAACTTCATCAGGGTCACAGTTTGTATCCACGATAGCAACAATCGGAATATTGAGTTTCTTAGCTTCAGCTACAGCAATCTTTTCTTTTCTCGGGTCAACGATAAAGAGAGCTGCAGGGAGCTTCTTCATGTTCTTGATACCGCCGAGGAACTTTTCAAGCTTTTCGATTTCGAGGTTAAGCTTAACAACTTCTTTCTTGGGGAGGAGGGCAAAAGTGCCATCTTCTTCCATAGTGTGAAGCTGTTCAAGTCTCTTGATTCTTGTTTGAATTGTCTTGAAGTTTGTGAGCATACCGCCGAGCCATCTTGCATTAACATAGTGTGCACCAGCTCTTGTAGCTTCTTCTCTTACAGAGTCGCCTGCCTGTTTCTTTGTACCTACAAAAAGAACTTCTCCGCCCTCTGCTGCGATGTCACGAACAAACATATAAGCTTCTTCAAGCTTCTTTACGGTTTTCTGAAGGTCGATAATGTAGATTCCGTTTCTTTCTGTGAAAATGTACGGAGCCATTTTCGGATTCCATCTTCTTGTCTGATGACCAAAGTGAACACCAGCTTCAAGAAGCTGTTTCATTGATACTACTCCCATTGTGTAGTCCTCCTTAAAATTGGTTTTAATAATCCTCCACCGCACTTGACTTACGGACAACACTGAAATCAATGCACCAATCCGCAAAAGCGTCAGTGTGTGAACTGCCTTAATATTATACCATTTTCTGCCGTAAAAATCAAGAGTAAATTTTACGGTGTTTTTCACAAACTTTCAGACGAAATTTTTCGTATATTTGTGATATGTGACGTTTTTGAATGTTTTATAAGTACCACATCATTTCCGACAACCTTTATTTCACTGCATGGTATAACGACGTCGTCCTCTCTGCCGAGGAAGCCGAAAAACCGTTCTCTGCCGTAAATAACGAGTGATTGAACCGCTGATTTTTCAAGATTCATTTCAGCGTCGTCTATGTAGCCGAGCCTTTCGCCCGTTGTTATGTCAATTACTTCTTTTCTGCGTAAATCCTCAAGTCTGCAAATCATAAAAAAACCTCCGCTGTAAATACTATATAATAAGTATATGCGGAGGGAAAGTAGTTTAACTGAATTACGGAATTATTTCTTTTTCTTTGATAAAATTGTAGTTGCAACAGCAAGTGCTGCCGCAATAACACCCACTATAATAAGAGCCTTTGCAGGAAAATTGTCACCGGTAAGAGGTGAGTTTTCAGCCATAATCATAAGTTCGTACATTTTTATTTCCTCCGTATCGACTAATTTCTTCTAATCCATATAATTTATTTTACCATGTATTATTGATTTTGTCAATATTACGGAGGTAAAAAATTTTAAAATCTGAAATCACGGCTTCCTTTTTTTATGGCTTCGAGGTTTGCAAGAGCTTTTTCCTTTACTTTCGGGTTTGTGACATTATGAATTTCACGGGCAATGAGTGCTTCACCGACTGCTTTCGTTTCAGGACTTGCATAATCTTCAAGATATTCCTGCAAAGTCATGAGTGCATTTGGGTGACAGCAGTTCTGAATCTGTCCGACCTTACAAAGTGACATAAATCTGTCGCCCGTTCTTCCCTCACGGTAGCAGGCGGTACAGAACGAAGGTATATAATCCATGTCCATAAGCCACTTTACAACTTCATCAAGTGAACGCTGGTCGGAAACGTCAAACTGTTCGGTATCGTGCGGACGTTCTTCGGAAGAATAGCCTGCATAACCGCCCACAGAAGTTCTTGAACCGCCTGAAATCTGTGAAATTCCAAGACCGAGAACTTTATTTCTGCAGGTTTCATTTTCACGTGTTGAGATAATCATTCCCGTATAGGGAACGGCAATTCTTATACAGGCAATTATTTTTGCGAATGTATCGTCGTCAATGCTGTTGTCGAAAACGTTCGGGTCAATGTCGGACGCTCTTTTAACTCTCGGAACGCTTATTGTGTGAGGACCTACGCCGTGAACTGCTTCAAGATGTTCGGCGTGCATAAGAAGTCCCGCAAATTCGTATTTATACATATCAAGACCGAAAAGAACACCGAGTCCGACATCGTCTATACCGCCCTCCATAGCCCTGTCCATAGCTTCCGTATGGTAGGCATAATTATGCTTTGGACCTGCGGGGTGAAGCTTTTCATAACTCTCCTTGTGATAGGTTTCCTGAAAAAGTATATACGTACCTATTCCCGCGTCTTTGAGTTTTCTGTAATTTTCAACGGTAGTCGCCGCAATATTTACGTTGACACGCCTGATAGCACCGTTTTTGTGCTTTATTGAATAGATAGTATTTATACACTCCAAAATATACTCAATCGGATTATTTACAGGGTCTTCGCCTGCCTCAATCGCAAGACGCTTGTGTCCCATATCCTGTAATGCGGTAACTTCAGCAACAATTTCTTCCTGAGTGAGCTTCTTTCTCGGGATTTCCCTGTTCTGATAGTGATAAGGACAGTAAACGCACTGATTTACACAATAATTTGAAAGATAAAGCGGTGCAAACATTACAATTCTGTTGCCGTAAAAAGCTTCTTTTATCTCACGTGCAAGGCTGTACATTTTTTCGGTCATTTCGGGAATGTCGCACGCAAGAAGCACACTTGCTTCACGGTGTGAAAGTCCGGCACATTCAACTCCCCTTCCCGTTTTTTTAGGAGAGGCTTTTTCAAGAATCTGCTCTATCATTTCCCTATTATGCTTGTTTTTTTCGGCAAATTCAAGTGTATCAAGTATTTCCTCATTGCTTATAAATTCGTCGGCTTTAAGAGATTTTGGATTATACATCGTAAATTCCTCCGTTTATTTTTTTGAGATTGCAGACTTTGCGGAAACACCTTTTATCTGTCCAAGTCTGCCCGTAAGACTGCTTATGCGGTCAGGTTCTGCGTCGAGAGCAACCGAAATCATTGAGACCCCACGTTCACGGTACGGTATTCCCATTCTTCCTATTATAATGTCACTGTAATCGTGCAGTACATTATTTACTTCCTGCACTGCGGACGAATCGTCAATCACAACGGCTGTTACCGCAAGTCGTTTTTCGTTCATCAGACACCTTCCCAAAATAAAAAAATCCATCTGAAAAACAAACGGATAAAATAATTACAATATTCCGAACTGTCCTCCGATAAACAGGCATATGCCCGAATATCCGAAAACATCTGTTTTTCAGCAGTCAGCAACGGAATAAATCCCGCTGTTCACTCTTATGATTATATCACAATATTTCAAATTTGTCAACACATATTTTCTGCATTTCCGACAAAAAATAAAATTTTATATTTTTTCAAAAAACACTGGACAAAACCATTTTTTTGTGATATAATATATAAAGAATTTGATTTTTGAGGTGATTTTATGGGTTTGTCGTCTCTGTTCGGAAAAACCAAATATTTTGATAGCAGTATTCAGCCGAAGTGCGATTACTGTCAGTACGGAAAACGTGCAAAAGACGGTAATAAAGTTGTCTGCGACAAAAACGGACTGGTTTCCCCCGACCATTCGTGCGGAAAGTTTTTATATTCGCCTTTGAAGCGAATACCGGTCAAACAGCTTAACTTTGTCGGAAGTCTCGCAGATGAGGAACTTTATTCAGAATCTGTAAGCGACCGTGCCGAAAAAGAAAATAATTCCGATAAATAAAAACATATCTCCCCTGAAAATCGGGGAGATGTAAACTCTTTTATATGTGGATGTGGTGAAACTGGTTTATGAGATTAGATGGCTTTGGATTACTGGTTAATGATATGGGCAAAATGATTCGTTTTTATAGAGACGTTCTTGATTTTGAAATCAAAGAAGATGAAAATACATCAAATGTATATCTGATAAAGGACGGTACATTGTTTTTACTCTACAGACGAAATGATTTTGAAAAAATGACTGATAGAAAATATGAATATATCAACAACGTTAATGGACATTTTGAAATTGCTTTGTATGTAGATACATTTGAAGAAGTAGATATTGAATATAGCAAGGCTATCAAAAAAGGTGCGGTATCAATATTAGAACCTACAACTGAACCCTGGGGACAGAGAACCTGTTATATTGCTGACCCGGAAGGAAATTTAATTGAAATCGGCTCATTTAATAAACCATTTGAACGTTAAGATTATTTGTCAAATAAAATATTAAATTTAATATGCGGGTGTGGTGAAACTGGCAGACACGCAAGATTTTATCTGTGTTACTCTATATTGAAATGATGTATTAAATAAAGATTTGAGGGAAAACTTATGGTTCGAGAAATACAATATGATGAACAAAAAGAATTATTGGAATTGTATTTATCGTTACATGAAAGTTTCGTTCCCAAACAATCTGAAATTTTGGCAAATACATGGAATGAAATATTGAATGATAAAAATCATCATCTACTTGTAAATATAGTTGACGGAAAGATAGTTTCGTCCTGCGTATGCGTAATAATCCCGAATTTAACAAGAGGTATACGTCCTTACGCTTTTATAGAAAATGTAGTTACCCTTGAAAAATACAGAGGAAAAGGATACGCAACGGAGTGCCTCAACTTTGCCAAAAGAATAGCACAAGAAAATAATTGCTACAAAATGATGCTTCTCACAGGTTCAAAAAAGAAAAAAACTCTTTCCTTTTACAGAAACGCAGGCTACAATAGTACTGACAAAACTGCGTTCATACAGTGGCTGTAATAATGTTTGCAGCTTACAACTGTGAAAATCAAATATGCGGGTGTGGTGAAATTGGCAGACACGCAAGATTTAGGTTCTTGTGCCGTAAGGTGTGCAGGTTCAAGTCCTGTCACCCGCACCAATCTGAAAACCGCTGTATTTCGAGAAAATCTGATTTACAGCGGTTTTTCGTATATTGTAAATTACAAAATATTGTAGAAAACTACAAAATTTTGTACTGAAAAACAATATTTTGTGAATCAAATCGACACAAA
>DETU01000090.1 GCA_002362175.1 Ruminococcus sp. UBA3280 | reverse complement strand
TGTTATATCCAACTTTTATCTGATTCTCTATGCTTCCACATTTCGGACATCTTCTGTTTTCATCAACTGTTATTTTCTTCATACTTTTCAGCTCCTTTGTTTTTTTCTTTATTATAACACAAAAACCTTATTTTGTCCACCCAAAATTTTAACAAATCTTGTACTAAATTAATTAAAATATCAAAGTACGGAAAAAGTAATTTTGATGTTTTGCTTACTGCTTTGTTAACTATTGATTCTATGAACGTTGATTTACCGGCTTTGATATTTTCGACAGCTTCAAGCACGTGTTTTTACTGTTTGCCAAAGTCTTTGACTACCTGTAAGCTTGATACAGTAATAACACCATTGACATTGTTGATTATGATTTCACTCATAAAAATCATTTTATTTCTGCAATATAAAATATTTTTTCATATAACGGCTTACCGTCATGTATGAAATTTCAGTATCTGTATTTTCCTTTATAAAATCCGCAATTTTCTGACATGAATATTTACCTGAAATAATCATACTGTCCACCCTCTCCCTGATTTCAGGTGAAAGCTTTAATATTTTCGATGAATGATATTTATAAGGCTTTTTTATGACTTTTACTTCCTCAGTTGTTTCATTGACCGGAAGTGACATGAACGGAGACAATACTTTAACAGTTTCACTTACTGCTTTGTTTACAATTGATTCTATCTTTTCGTCTAATACTTTATTGACAGCATCTTCTATTTTTCTATCTAATATTTTATCAATAACTGTTTCAATATTTGAATGAAATTCTGTTAGTTGACTTTCCATACTGTTGAAAGCCTCTATATATTTAATCTTCCATTCAAAAGCCTTTTTTCCTGTAAATCCCATGACGAGAAGTGAAAAACCGTCACGGGTCATATCATAGCATTTGTACAATTGCTTATTCTGTGGGTGCTGGTATGCTGTTTCTATAAAATAGTCAGAAACATTGGATTTTAAGCCTTTTTCATGGGTCTCCCCAATTTTGGGGACACCCCCATTAATCATACTTACAAGGGTTTCAATATCACGTACAATGTGGTCGTGACGCTTGCCAAAGTCTTTGGCTACCTGTAAGCTTGATACAGTAAGAACACCATTAGCGTTGTTGATTGTGATTTCAATCATAAAAATCATTCCTTTCGTTAAATGATAATAAAAAAAGTTGATAACAGAAGTTACCAACAGTTTGAAAAAGTCTTGACAAAATAAACCCTATATGATATAATGATACAGTCATAGGGCGTATTGCTTATAAGCTATTACAAAGTTATCAGTAGTAACTTCTGTTTTGGTGTCTGATTCAGGTTTGCAGACCTTTTTCAGACGGTGGGCGGTATGCCCTATTTCTATAATATCACACAATCCATAAAATGTCAAGTTATTTAAAAAACGGTGAATTTACGAAATTACCTTTATCGAAACAGAAATTTTTCATAATCGGGGATTTGTAAATCTATGGATAAATAATCTTCATATATCTGATTTATTCTTTTTTATTTCGTCAAATTCAAGTCCCGACTCATAATTGAAGTTAATGACAAGTGATTCCCATACAGTATAACCTTTATCTTTTTCTGACTGAAAATTCAAGATTTCGGTCAGATTTTTTATTTCACTTCTGTTAAGAAACCAGTTTGTCTTTTTTCCGTTATCCCCATGAATCACATAACCGCACGAACGAAATTTTATTCTTGCGATTTTTTGTCGCTTCATTTGGATATATATGATTATATAGTTTGAAATACTGCATATCTTTTAATCTACGGTTTTTGTCGGGATTTACGGCAACAGACATATTATATTTTGGAAAACGTCCTACTGTTGCAAATTCTGTAAGTATTTCACCTGCTTCTGTATCAACTGCAAATTCTTCACACAATTTTAAATCATGGTCGTCATATAATTCGACATTGAACATAATAATATTCTCCTTTAAAATATAGTAAAAACAATATCTGCCGAAGCTTACAGGATTTTCAGTCCGGCAGTCAGTACCGTATACGATACCGAAGATACTTCAACAGATATTGTTTATATTAATATAGCACATATGATTAATGGTGTCAAGAAATTTTCAGTATAAAAAGAGGCGGACTTCACCATGAAATCCGCCCAAAAATGTCAGAGAAGCAATGAGAATCACTTTTCATTAATATTATATGCAGGTTGTCGGAATAATATGCATCATGTACCGAAAATTTTTTCAAGAATTGTAAGGATTGTATCACCCACGCTGTCGGAATCCACCATTTCAAGAGTTCTGTCGGGACGATTCGTAATAATATTGTCAACACCCATAGCAATCATATGACGCATATCTGACGGACGGTCAACAGTCCATACAAAAACACGTTTACCGTTCTGATGAGCCATATTCACAATACTTTGATTTATAAAAATATAGTTGAGACTTACAGCGTCGATATATTTAAGCTGTGAAAATGACGTTGAACTTGCAACGTTAGCTATAAGACCCGTTTTTATTTTAGGATTAAGTTTCTTGACGGTTTTAAGTGCCGAATAGGAAAAAGAAGTAATATAACATGACTTTTCTATGTTGTATTCTTCAATTATCTCAACGGTTTTTTCTGTTGTTTTCGTCACATTTCCGTGATTTTTGATTTCGATGTTAAGCATTATGTCATCACCTACTGTTTCAAGAACGTCTGAAAGGAGCATGATTTTTGCGTCATCAAATTTACCGTTTTTTCCGTACCAGCTTCCTGCGGAAAATTCCTGAAGTTCGTCATAAGTATAATTACTTAGTTCACCTTTTCCGTCGGTTGTACGGTCAATGGCTTTGTCATGGAATACAACAAGCTGTTCGTCTGCGGTAAGCTGAACGTCAAGCTCTATATAATCAGCCCCTGTTTCTACAGCTGATTCAAATGCATATAATGTGTTTTCGGGAGCAACAGAAGAAAATCCCCTGTGTGCAGTAACCTGAGTTTTTGTAAGAATACCCATGTTAAGATTTATATTTCCGCTGTAAAGTGCTTTGATATATGTCATATTTAAAAGCAGACTGACAGCAGTAAGCGACAGAACAAGTATACAACTTGACAGCGGTTTCAGTTTATTTGTGCTACAGTCGGGAATTATGACCTCTTCGGTGTCCTTTACATCTTCAAAAAAACGTTGTGTAATCCAGCATATAACAGCAGGAACGGAAAGAAACGATGACAGTACAGCAAAAACACGTATAGCATATTTGAGTACTTTCAATGCAGTTCTGAAAGTCAAAGCAGGCTCTGAAAAACCTTTTATAATAAAAACTATTATGAATCCGAGTCCGAGAGTAAGCAAAGCACTTGTGGCAAGCATACACATACTCCAAAAAAACAGTGAACCTGCCATTCTGAATTTGTTTCCCCTGATAAGCTGTTTGCTTTTTTTGGTACAATCTTTGAATTTATTGTCTGTAAGCACAAGATAATGCAGACTGTAGCTTCTGTCAACTATTGTCATAATAAAAAGCACCTGTATCAGAATATAGACAACTACAGCAGATGTATTGCTTACAGACTTGAAAACCGTCCTTACTATAGGCATAAGCGGAGCAAGAAACTGTCCGGAAGCAAATGTAAACTGCACTATGGGCATAAATATCATGAATACAAGAAATCTCGGTATTCCCGTCCACCTGAAAGCCTTTGAAAAAGCTTTTAATCCTGTTATAAACATTCCCCATACGGAAATTTTTTCACGTCTGCTGTGACAGGCAAAACAGGCAACGAGTGCGGAAAGTTCCACAAAAGTAAAAAATGCCACGCAGAATACAAGTACTATAAAAGCGAATATAGTTGTCGGATTTTGCAGGTAAATAAGCAAATTCTCATCTGAAAGATATGTCACCCCCGAAACTTTCATTGTATATTTCAGAACATACGCAAGCAAAGGAGCTCCTATCGTAACAAGAAAAAGCTTCATAAGAAGTTCAAAAACAACAAAATGAGGGAATGCCCTTATAAAAGACGAAGCTGATTTCAGGAATTTTTTCATTATTCGTTACACTCCCCGATAAAATGTTGTATATTGAATTTATAAGTCTCTGTTCTTCTGTTCACAAAAATCTCTCCTTTGTTTTTATAAAAATTATATCATAGTATATTTTAAAAGTCAATTGAATTATTATTGTTCATGCAAAATGTGTCCGCCGACGGCGTACAAGCGTATTTACTAAAAACACAAATTTTACCGTCTTAAATTTGTCTTTTATATCAATTGATTTTAACGGAAAAAAGGAATATAATAGTTATTGTGATAAAAAACGCCCTAAGCGGTAATTATATATAAAGGAATGGTATTTTTCAATGGGTAATAAAGTTGTTAAGTTTGGCGGAAGCAGTCTCGCAGACGCTAATCAGTTCAGAAAAGTCGCTGACATCATAAAAAGCGACAGCAAGCGTAAATATGTTGTTCCGTCTGCTCCGGGAAAACGTTTTTCAGAAGATATAAAAATTACGGATATGCTTTACAGGTGCTGTGAACTTGCAGGAAGCGGTATGGATTTTTCGGAAGATTTTCAGATTATAAAAGACAGATACAACGGAATTATTTCCGAACTTGGTATTAATATGTCGCTTGATGATGAATTTGATTCAATCGTAAAAGAACTTAAAGCCCGTCCTGCAAAGGATTTTGCAGCAAGTCGTGGCGAATACCTCAACGGAAAAGTCCTCGCCTCATATCTCGGATTCAATTTTGTTGACGCTGCTGACGTTATTATTTTCGATACAAAGGGTGTACTCATGCTTGACGACACTGTAAAAGCAGTCCGCAAAAAGCTTAAAGACCTCGATAATGCAGTAATCCCCGGATTCTACGGACGTACCACAGAGGGATATATAAAAACATTCTCAAGAGGCGGTTCAGATGTTACAGGTTCTATTATCGCCAACGCTGTAAGAGCTGATATTTACGAAAACTGGACAGATGTTTCCGGCTTCCTTGTTGCAGACCCGAGAATAGTTGAAAATCCCGACGTTATTGAAGTTATTACCTACAGAGAACTCCGTGAGCTTGCATACATGGGTGCTTCCGTTCTGCATGAGGACGCTATTTTCCCCGTGCGTTCCGCAGGTATTCCGATTAATATCAGAAATACAAACCGTCCCGAAGATGCAGGTACTATGATTGTTTCCGACGACTTTGATTTCAGCAAGGAAAGTCTCCACCATACAATTACAGGTATCGCAGGAAGAAAAGGTTTCAGCACTATAAACATTGAAAAGGCTATGATGAACAGTGAAAAAGGTTTCGGCATGAAAGTTCTCAAAGTACTTTATGAAAACGGTGTTTCCTTTGAACATATGCCCTCGGGTATTGATACAATGAGTATTACCGTTGACAGTGCAGAGCTTAACCCTGTACGTGAAAAAGTTCTTGCCGACATAAGAAAGGAAGTCTCTCCCGACCATATCGAAATTGAGGACGGTATAGCACTCCTTGCTATCGTTGGTCGCCGTATGAAGAATACAAGGGGTACTGTTGCACGTATCTTTGCATCAATGGCACACGCAAGAATAAATGTCAAGATGATTGACCAGGGTTCGAGCGAACTCAACGTTATTATCGGCGTAAGCGAACATGATTTATCAGAGGCTATCCGCCGTATCTATGATATGTTTATCAATTCCGAAAAGGTATGATAATAAATTTTCCCCGTCTGAAAAAAGACAGGGGATTTTTTTTGTGAGTTACACACGAATTTGCACACTGAATATATCGTTGAATTTGTATATACATATAAAAATACAAATAAAACTTGTCAAAGTATTGACAAGTTTACTTGGCTATGCTATAATACAGTTGACAACAAAACTTGTCAACAATTCAACGGAGGTATTTATTATGAACAGAGAAGAAATTCTGCAAAAAAGCAGAAATGAAGGTTTTGACGAAATGGAAATGCAGGTGCGTGACAAGTCTATGAAATGGACTTATATCGTTCTTGTGCTGAGTGCCACAGTTTTTGCACTTATCCGTTCAAATGACGGACTTCAAGCAATGGACCTATATGCTATTATCAGCTTATCAGCTTTTGCCAATCATTTGTACCAATTTATCAAAATAAAGAAAACTTCCAGTCTTGTCATAGCAGTTATAATGTTGCTGGTTTCTGTTTTTGCAACAATAAGGTTTTTTATATGGCATTGATTATGAACGATAAACTCATATTAAAAAACCGTCTGAAAGAAGCCCGTGCTGAAAAAAAACTTTCACAGAACGCTCTTGCTAATATGGTAGGAGTTTCACGCAATACAATAAGTTCAATCGAAACAGGTCAGTTTAATCCTACTGCAAAGCTTGCACTTATACTCTGCATTGCTCTTGACAAAAAATTTGAGGACTTATTCTTCTTTTAATAAACCAATCAGAAAAGGAACGGCATAAAAAACCGTTCCTTTTATTTTTATCTTACTTTTTTAGCAATATCGTCAACAAGTTTTATGAGTAAATCGTTCTGTGACATTGAACCTAAATCACCCTCACGTCTTGAACGTACCGAAACAGTACCGCTTTCAACTTCCTTATCACCTACAGTGAGCATAATCGGAAGTTTTTCAACAGTAGCGGAACGGATTTTATAGCCGACCTTTTCGGCTCTGTCGTCAATAGTTACACGGATTCCTGCTGATTCAAGCTTTGCAAGAACTTCATTGCAATAGTCAAGATGACGGTCAGCAACCGGAATGATTCTTACCTGTTCGGGAGCAATCCACAAAGGCATAGCACCTGCATATTTTTCAATCATATATGCAAGAGTTCTTTCATAACAGCCGAGTGATGTTCTGTGAATGATATAAGGACGTTTTTTCGTACCGTCTGCATCAATGTATTCCATTCCGAAACGTTCTGCAAGAAGCATATCAATCTGAATGGTAACAAGAGTATCTTCCTTGCCGTAAACGTTCTTATACTGAATATCAAGCTTAGGACCATAGAAAGCAGCTTCGTCAATTCCTATTTCATACTCAACACCGAGATGGTCAAGAATTTTAGCCATAACAGCCTGTGCTTCTTCCCACTGTTCAGCAGTACCCTCGTACTTGTTCTTTGGATTTGAAGGGTCCCACTGTGAAAATCTGAATGTGCAGTCCTCAAGAAGTCCAACTGTATCAAGCATATATTTAGCAAGTTCAAGGCAGTCTTTGAACTCCTGTTCAAGCTGGTCGGGACGGAGTACAAGATGTCCTTCAGAGATTGTGAACTGTCTTACACGGATAAGTCCGTGCATTTCACCTGAATCTTCCTTGCGGAAAAGTGTAGATGTTTCGCCGAGTCTCATAGGCAGGTCACGGTATGAACGCTGTCTGTTGAGATATACCTGATACTGAAAAGGACAGGTCATAGGACGGAGTGCAAAACATTCCTGTGTTTCGTCGTGCGGGTCGCCGAGAATGAACATTCCGTCAAGATAGTGGTCCCAGTGACCTGAAATCTTGTAAAGTTCCCTCTTGGCTAAAAGAGGTGTTTTAGTGAGAAGATAACCGTGTTTCTGTTCAACATCTTCAACCCATCTCTGAAGTGTCTGAATAACTCTTGCACCCTTTGGAAGAAGTACGGGAAGTCCCTGTCCGACAACATCAACTGTTGTGAAGTATTCAAGTTCACGACCGAGTTTATTATGGTCACGGAGTTTTGCTTCTTCTCTCTGCTTGATGTCTGCTTCAAGTTCTGCATTTTTCGGGTAAGCAACAGCATATACTCTTGAAAGCATCTTGTTCTTTTCCGAGCCTCTCCAGTAAGCACCTGTACATGAAAGGAGCTTGAAAGCCTTTACGGAAGCGGTTGTCATGAGGTGAGGACCTGCACAGAGGTCAACAAATTCGCCCTGTTTATAAAATGAAATAGGTTCACCCTTTTCTGCGTGTTCTTCACAGAGTTCAACCTTGTATGGTTCGTCCATTTCTTTAAGCTTTGCAACTGCTTCTTCCGGTGAAAGTTCAAACTGTTCAAGAGGTAAACTTTCCTTGACAATTTTTTTCATTTCTGCTTCAATCTTATCAAGTTCTTCCTGAGTGAAAGGCTTTTCAAGGTCAAAATCGTAATAGAAACCGTTATCAATAGCAGGACCTATTGCGAGCTTTGCTTCAGGGTAAAGTCTTTTTACAGCCTGTGCAAGAATGTGTGAGGCAGTATGCCAGAAAGTCTTTTTTCCGTCAACGCTGTCAAAAGTGCATACCTCAAAATCACAGTCACTGTCTATAACTGTTCTTAGGTCTTTAACCTCTCCGTTGATTTTTACACAGCATGAAGCCTTATAAAGTCCCATGCCGATACCTTTGATAATTTCACTTGCCGGTGAAGCTGATTCGATTTCACGGATACTTCCGTCTTTAAGTGTAAGTTTAATCATGATTTTTCTCCTTTAATAAATTTTAAACTTTTCCTGTTACTTCAATGCCATTGTCTGTACCGAGTTCCATATTAAGCGGTACAAGATAACCGTCTGTGCTGTCAACATTGAAACACACAACAACGCCGTCCTCATCAACATCAACATAAGCACTTGTGATTTGCAGACATTCCGCAAGAGTTTCCGAGAGTCCGCCATAATATCCCTCATCTGCGATTATTTCAGCGATTTTCTTTTTATTGCGGTTGAGCTTGTCAAGCTTCTGAGCGATTTCACTGAAATTATCCATAATTTCCTGCTGTTCCTCAACATAGAAACGTACAGTCACCTCATTGTCCCATAGTTTGTATGTGATTTCATAGGCTTCTTCTTTTTCGTTGTACTGAATCTGATTCATATATTCATCTCCTTGTCAATAATTTTACACAAAAAAGTCCCTTATACCCAAAAAGGCACAAGGGACGATTATAAACCGTGATTCCACCCTGATTCACACAGAAAAATATATTTCCGTATCTCATTGGCTCGGTAACGGGAGCGACCGTTGCTTATTAGGCACTCTCAGAGGTGGTGTGCTTTATTTCCTGCCGTTACCGCCTCACAGCAAACAGCGGTTTCTCTGAAAACGACACTCATGAAAAAAAGCCTTCCTCGTCATTGATTTATCTTATTATAATAATATTATCACAAAATTTCCGACTTGTCAAGGCTGATTTTAAAAATGGTGTGAATTTTCAGCGGTAAATATGTAAATTAGTTTATTGTTGTGTATTTCTCCGATTACTTGACATTTTATGGATTGTGTGATATTATATAAATAGGGCATATTGCCCACCGTCTGAAAAAGGTCGGCAAACCTGAATCAGACACCAAAACAGAAGTTACCAGAATAACTTTGTAATAGCTTGTAAGCAATACGCCCTATGACTGTATCATTATATCATATCGGGTT
>DETU01000034.1 GCA_002362175.1 Ruminococcus sp. UBA3280 | reverse complement strand
ATAGACGCGAAAATAAAGTAAAATATTAAAAAATATCAGAAATATTTGAAATCTTTGTAAATATGTGGTATAATAAAATATATTGATTCTGATACGGATAAAATCGGCTTAAAAAATGAAAAGGACGGGTTATAATTATGAAAAAGAAAAAAAGATTTTCCATACTGAAATGTTTCATATCAATTATATGTGTGATTTTTATTGCGGTAACGGTTGCTGTAAACATAATCTATTCTCAGAATAAGACTCCTAATCTTATGGGAAGATATTTTTATATTGTCACCGAAAACGATACAAACGGCATAAGTGACGTTACTCCGGGAGCTGCGATTATTGCAAAGGACGCAGCAGGTATAAGTGTGGCACAGAAAGACCTTGTCCTCTGTTATCCCGCAGGAGACCCCAATAATCTCCGTTTGTGCGGAATATACAACATAATTCAGGGTGAGGACGGTATTGAAAAATATCAGCTTTATTATGACGGTCATGAAGATAATACCGACCTTATAACAAAAGAAAAAATTGCAGCTGTCTGCACAGGTTATCCCGAAAGTACAGAACTCGGAAGCTTTATCACATTCACAAGAAGCGTACCGGGAATAGTTGCCGAGCTTATAATTCCGTGCATAATTCTGCTTGTATTCTTCATTTCAAGAATTTCTTCAAAGGAGGAAGAAGCAGAGGAAGAAGAAAATTTCGATTTTTCGGAAAACAAATCAGGAAACAAGAAGTCTGCACAGAAAAAAAATACTTCAAAGCCCGCACCTCTTTTTGAACCTTCACAGGAAGTTCAGGCGAGTGACGAACTTGAACGTAAAAAAATGTCCATTGCCGAAAATTTCAGTCAGAAAAAGGTGAATCCCAATTCGCCCTATCAGAAAGAAAAGGAAAGGACAATGCAGTTCAAAGCGGCAAACCGTCCCGAATCAGCAAAAACAACAGGACGTGTTTCACCTGCACCGTCAGCTGACAGTATAAGAGAGGATATTCGCAGGAAGAATGAATATGAGGGTTCTCACGTCAGAAAGCTTGAAAAGGTTGAGCCGATTGAGAAAATTGAATCCGAGCATATAAAAAATCAAACTATCATTGACAATACGGGAATTATTTCTACTTCTCAGATTGCCGAAATGTCAAAAAATGCGGAAATTTCAAGAAGTACGGTATCAGAAGTAAAGGCTTCTGCTGAGTCTAAAAAGAGCAGTTCACCTGATATTTCCGATATTATCAGCAGGTCAGAAACAAGCAGACGCAAGAGAAATGCTTCAAATATGTCTGTTGACGATTTGCTGAAAATCATTGAGGACGAAAAGAAAAAGCTCTGATATTAAAGGACTGCTCCGGCAGTCCTTTTTGTGTGAATAATAAGACCTAAAACAGCAGATAATTATTATATCACATTAATTTTATAAATTCACACCTGTTAAATGCTTGACAAATTATACCTGATTATGTATAATAAAATTATTACGCTGATTTATAATCAGAATGGTATTTTGTGGTCAAAGGGTGTTGCGATAATATTCTTGTCAATAACATTTCCTGTAATTGTGGAATGTTTTTTGAGTTTTACTTTTATTGAAAATGTAGAGTTATTGGCATCTCTTTTTACTACAATAAGGTGATTGCTTATTTTGTAAGTTGCCGTACTTGTACCGTTACTGCACCATTTCAGTTCCTGAAGGCTGTGGTTTTCATGTATAAAACGGGCAATTTCTGCGAGGGCTTCTATTATGGCTTTACTCTCGGAAATATCGGTTTTAATCATATAATATACGTCTCCTTTCTTAGTAATAAAGAATAAATAATATTTTGCAATCTTCGTTTGCAACCTCCGATGCCCCCCCTTATCCCCCCACTGTCCTACCCTGCTGTTCGGACTGTAATGCTATTGTATCACGTAAATTCACGTATGTCAATAGCGTTTGCGTATATTATCGTAAATTTTGTGAATATGCACAATGAAAGGAGTTATTTGTTATGGATAACGCACATACAGCACAAATGATAAAAAGTATTTGTAAAGTTAAAAATGTTTCAATATCCAAACTGCTTAATGAGTGTAACATTCGTAAAA
The DNA here is from genome assembly GCA_002362175.1 of Ruminococcus sp. UBA3280. Taxonomy (GTDB): domain Bacteria; phylum Bacillota; class Clostridia; order Oscillospirales; family Ruminococcaceae; genus Ruminococcus. The sequence continues at coordinate 13,992 of DETU01000034.1, read as the reverse complement.
GCTTAATTTACGACTTGGAAAAAAGAGATTATACACCTTCTGTTTCGGTCATCGAACAGATTGCTAATTATTTCGATTGTTCTATTGATTATATAATGGGCAGAACAGATGACCCAAATGCTCACAAAAAAATTTCAGGAAATGATGATAAATAAAATTATGAAAGATGTGAATAAATGAAGAACACCAAAAACAGAAGTTTCATGAAAACACTCATAATAGTGATGATTGGAATGGGGCTTCTTACTCTCGGACTTATGCTCATGGAAAACGTAAGGGACAATAATAATACTTATGTTGCAATTGATGTAAACAGTCTCGACCTTGTTCAGCTTGAAGAACCAAAGGAAAATGACCCGATAGCAATAATGGAAACTACTTTAGGTGAAATCCGTTTCGTGCTTTATCCCGATTATTCCCCGAACGCCGTTAAGAATTTCACGGAACTTGCCGAAAGCGGTTATTATGACAACACTTATTTCTATAACTCGGAAAGCGGAGTTTATTCTTCAGCAGGTTCAAAGAAAAAGGACGGAAGTTTCAAAAGGGGCGATGCCTGTGAAAGAATAGAACGTGAACTTAATCAGGATTTATGGAGTTTCAAAGGTGCTGTATGTTGTCCGATTACCGATTATGACAGAACTTTTACTGAAAAACTTCTCGGTGGTGGTACTTATTACTGTGGTAGTCGTCTTGATTTTCTCAACACCATAGAGTTTACCGACGAACTCAAAGAACAGTTGCGTGCGTCCGACACAAGCGAAAAACTCGTTGAGGCTTTTATCGAAAAAGGCGGTGTTCCTAATTTCTCACAGCAGATGACCGTAATAGGACAGGTTTACGAGGGGCTGGATATAGTTGAAGAACTTGCTTCTCTTGATTCTAAAGACAACGGAAATTATAAAATTCCCGATGATGATATAATGATTATTTCCGTAAAAATCGGAACATATTCCGCAGAGGAAAAAAGTGAATAATTCACTTGAATTTTATTATAAATTACGGCATTTTAGAGTAAATATTATTCATTTCTGTCACTGCTTTTCCCGTTTGTCACAAATTTAGCCGGAAACTATTTACAAATCGGGAATAATGTTGTATAATAGTTAAGTTGAATTATATTTGTTATTCAAAACTGTATTTTTGTATATATTAATTATGTTTTTAAGGAGTGCAATGTATGTTAAAAAGAGTACTGGCTGTTCTTATCTGTACGTTTACATTGACGACGGTTTTTTCGTCGTGCGGTAAAGAACCCGAAATAGTTGAAAATTCAAATGAAGAATCTGTTGATAATTCTTCAAACGCAAGTGTGCAGATAGCTAATTTTACCGCTCCTAAAAAGGACGATACAATCATTACCATGAAAATAAAGGACTATGGAACGGTTAAAATAAGACTTTTCCCCGAATATGCCGACAAAGGTGTTGAAAATTTCGTAGGTCTTGCAGAAAAAGGTTATTATGACGGTCTTACTTTCCACAGAGTAATCAACGACTTCATGATTCAGGGCGGTGACCCCGAAGGTACGGGACGTGGCGGTGAATCAATATGGGGCGGAAAGTTTGAAGGCGGTACAGACCCCCACCTTATTCATGCGGCTGGTGCTTTGGCATATGCAAACAGTCAGGGTACTTCAACTAACGGCAGTCAGTTCTATATTGTTACAGGTACAGTTTGTACGGAAGATGATATTGAGAATTATAGGTCAGCCGGTTACAATATCTCCGATGAAGCAAAGAAAATCTATACAACGGCAGGCGGTGTCCCTTATCTTGACGGAAACTATACCGTTTTCGGACAGGTTTTTGAGGGTCTTGACATAATATTCAAGATACAGCAGGTTTCTACAGATACAGGAAACGACAAACCCATGCAGGACGTTATCATTGAATCTGTTACGGTTGACAAGTATAATGATGAAGAACTTAAATGGTATATAACCGACTATGAGGGTTATGACGCAGATGCTGTGCCCCAGGAAGAAACAACTCTTCCGCCTGAAGAAGTCGCTGTCAAGAACTTCTCGGACATCAAAGAGGGCGATAAAGTCATAAGCATGAACATCAAGGACTATGGTGAAGTAAAGTTCAGACTTTTCCCTGAATATGCAGACAAGGGCGTTGAAAACTTCATAGGTCTTGCTGAACAGGGTTATTATGACGGTCTTACTTTCCACAGAGTAATCAATGACTTCATGATTCAGGGCGGTGACCCCGAAGGTACAGGCATGGGCGGAGAATCAATGTGGGGCGGAAGCTTTGACGGCGGTACAGACCCGCATCTTATCCATGCAGCAGGTGCGGTTGCCTATGCAAACAGCGGTTCAACCGCAACAGACGGCAGTCAGTTCTATATTGTTACGGGAGAAGTATATTCTGCGGAAGATTTGGAACAATATAAAAACTACGGTTACAGCTTTTCAGATGAAGCAATGGAAATATATTCTACAGCCGGCGGTACTCCGTGGCTTGACGGAGCTTACACAATTTTTGGACAGGTATATGACGGTTTAGACGTGATTTTTGAAATTCAGAAAACTGAAACAGGTGCAAATGACAAGCCTGTTGAAGATGTTATAATTGAGTCTGTTAAAGTCGGTGAATATGACGGCAGTGAAGTACGCTGGTATATCTCCGATTACAGTGGCTCTTCAAATGAAACACCGGTTGCTGAAGAAGAAGCGGAAACGTCCGCAGAAGATACTTCTGAAGCTTATTTTGAGGAGTCACCGGTATAAATTGATTATATTATTTTAATTTTATATATCATGCCTGTGTAGGTATCAGTGCGTATTCTTTACGTTCTGAATAAAAGACATTCAGGAGCAGAGAAAAATTTCCTGAGAAATAAGGAGAGAGTATATTTGGATAAATTTGTTATCAGGGGTGGTCGCCGTCTTACCGGTGAAGTAATGATAAGCGGCGCTAAAAATGCCGCCGTAGCTATTCTGCCGGCAGTCATTCTTTCAGATGAGCCGTGTTATATTGAAAATGTTCCTTCAATAAGCGACGTAAAAATAAGCCTCACTATCCTTAAAGAAATGGGAGCTGAGGTTACAAGTGTCGGTAAAGATGCATACAGAATTGACCCCACTAAAATTGACAGGTGTTGTGTTCCGTATGAAACAGCAAGAAAAATGCGTGCGTCATATTATTTTCTTGGTGCTTTGCTTGGAAAATTCAACAAGGCAAGAGTTTCAATGCCGGGTGGTTGCCCTCTCGGAGACCGTCCGATTGACCAGCATTTAAAAGCATTTTCACTTCTCGGTGCAGACTATACACTCAGTCAGGGAATGATTGACCTTACGGCTGATAAACTTACGGGAAATCAGATTTTCTTTGATGTTGTAACGGTAGGTGCAACTATGAATGCCATGCTTGCGGCTGTAAAGGCTGAAGGTCTTACAGTCATTGAGAATGCGGCTAAAGAACCGCATATAGTTGATTTGGCGAATTTCCTAAACTCTATGGGTGCTAATATCATGGGTGCAGGTACGGACGTTATCAAGATAAGAGGCGTTGAACATCTTCACGGTACTAATTATTCGGTTATTCCCGACCAGATTGAAGCAGGAACGTTTATGATTGCCGCCGCTGCTACAAAAGGCGATGTTCTCATAAAAAACGTTATTCCGAAACATCTTGAGTCAATTACAAAGAAACTTGAAAAAATCGGTGTGAATATTGAACCTTATGACGACAGTATAAGAGTATGGGTTGACGGACCTCTTGTAAAAGCCAACGTAAAGACTTCACCACACCCCGGATTCCCGACTGATATGCAACCACAGATTGCAACTCTGCTTACTCTTGCAGAGGGTACAAGTATTATAACTGAAGGAATATGGGACCAGCGTTTCCGTTATGTTGACGAACTCAGACGCATGGGGGCTGATATTACAGTAAACGGCACTGTTGCACTTATTGAGGGTACAGGTAAACTTATGGGAGCTCCCGTTAAAGCTTGCGACCTCCGAGCAGGAGCAGCTTTGATTATTGCCGGACTTGCTGCAAGTGGTATTACCGAAATTGAAGATATATTCCATATTGAAAGAGGTTATGACGGTATGGAGGTTAAACTTCGTGAAATAGGTGCAGACATTAAAAAGGTATCTGCTCCTGACGAAGTTTCTGAAAATGATTCTGATACAAAGTCTGTCAGCAGAAACGACAGTGCAGACAATGCAGAAGCCGTTTAAGATATGAAGTATGTGTATATTCATGGTTTGGGACAGTCATCTGAAAGCTGGAACAAGACAGTCATTCACTTGCCAGACCATACAGATACTGTATGCCCTGATTTGTCCGTTATGGTTCGTAACGGGGAAATATGCTATGAAAACTTATATGCGTCATTTGCTGATTTTTGCAGTAAATTTCATGAACCTGTTGATTTATGCGGACTTTCACTCGGTAGTGTGCTGGCACTCAATTATGCAATTGACTTTCCCAATAAAGTAAATTCGCTTGTGCTTATTGCTCCGCAGTATAAAATGCCGAAAAAAATGCTGACATTTCAGAATATTATTTTTCGTTTCATGCCTGATTCAATGTTCGGACAGATGGGTTTTAAAAAAACTGATTTTATTTCACTGTGTAAATCAATGATAAAACTTGATTTCAGCGATTTATTGTATAAAGTCACCTGTCCTGTTATGATTGTTTACGGGGAAAAGGACAGTGCAAATAAAAAATCATCTGTAAATCTTTCTGAAATTCTGAAAAATGCAGAACTTAAAGAAGTCAAAGGTGCGGGACATGAAGTCAATACCGACGCTCCTGAAAAACTTGCAGAACTGTTATGCAGTTTTTATAATTGTAATAAATAAAAGACGGAGATTTTTACTCCGTCTTTTTTTATAATGAAATTCCAATTTTTTCGCCCAAGTGTACAACAGTCTCAAAGCCGTCCCTTGTATTTTTCAGAATATCCGAATCAGGACGTATTCTGTCCTTTTCAAAGAGCTGAATTATAGTAGAACCTCCAAACATGAACATTCCCTTTTCTTCACCCTTTATGAAATTATATTCACCATGATAATTACAGATTTTTCCGACCATCATCGCACCGACTTCAAGTTGTACAACGTCTCCGAAATTATCCGTGTGCATAATTGTGTATTCACGGCAGTTTCTCTTGTATACATTATATTTTTTGAGTGCAACGGGATTTACCGTATGAAGTTCACCTGAAATAAATACATTATTTGTTTTGAATCCATCATCGATATAGCAGTAGCGGTGATAGTCGTCAACTTCAAGACGATAAATAAGACAATAACCACCGTCATAACGTCTTGCAAGAAATTCATTTTTCAGCATATCAGAAACCCTGTAAAGAGAGTTCTTTATACGGAATATGCTGTTTCTTCTTATCTTATAAGCAGTCAGTTTTGAATCACACGGACTTATCAGGTGCTTCTGATTATAGTCAATGGGACGTTTGCCTTTTTTTATCTTCCTTGTGAAAAACTCATTGTATGAACTGAAATTCTTCATTATGTACTGAGAAGTGTCAATATTGTTATTTTTTATAAACCGGTTAATCAGCGGTTTTGACAATGGTGAATCCATATACTTTCCGACAATTTCTGAAACAATCGGAGCAGTAAGTATTTTCAGAACTATTCTTCCCGAAACTGTACTGTAAAGTTTTTTCAGTATCTTATTCTGTTTTGGATTTGTGACGATTGTTTCGCCATTTCTCTTTTTAATTTTAACCATAATAAATTACCTGCGTGCATTAGCGAGCATAAGTTTTATACGATTTTCCTGATTGACACGGGTTGCACCTGCGTCATAATCAATTGCAACTATATTTGCGTCGGGATTATCCTGCTTTATGGCACGTGACATACCTTTTGCAACTATATGATTGGGCAGACAACCAAAAGGCTGTGTGCAGATTATATTGTCAACTCCCGACTGTACAAGGGCAGCCATTTCAGCAGGAATAAGCCAGCCTTCTCCCATTACAACACCCTGATTTATATATTTGTCGGCAAGTTTTCTGAGATGTTCAAAATCGTGGAAAGGCTCAAAGCTTCCCTGTTTTTTCATAATTGAAATAAGTTTTTTCTGTTGATGATACATCAATTCATATCCTAATCTGTAAATACGGGACTGAGTGTTCGAATTGTTGTATATTTTAGCGTCGTTAAAAGTTCCTGCCGCACAGTACATTACAAATTCAAGCAGTGACGGAACAACAGGTTCACAGCCTTCCGAGATAAGAAAATCCTCAAGATGATTATTTGCAAGCGGAGAATATTTAACATAGATTTCCCCGACTATTCCGACACGGATTTTCTTTTCACGGATTAATGGTATTTCTGCAAAATCATCAAGAATATCGTTGCTTATCCTGCTCAATCGAAGATAAAAATTACTTTTTTTACGGAACATATTTCCAAGTCTTTTCTGCCATTTGTCAAGAACTTTTTTAGCCTGTCCCTTATTGACTTCATAAGTACGACATTTATTGTAGCAGGTCATAAGCAGGTCGCCGTAAAGAACGGCATAGAACAGTTTGAGGAACATGACAGGTGTTATTTTAAAGGCACTGTCCTTTTCAAGACCGCTGAAATTAAGCGATACAACGGGAATCTGCGGATAGTTCTTATCAATTGCCTTTCTAAGAAGATGAATATAATTTGAAGCACGACAGCCTCCGCCCGTTTGTGTTATCATAAGTGCGGTTTTGTCAAGGTCATATTTTCCGCTTTTAAGAGCGTCCATAAACTGTCCTATAACAAGAAGAGCAGGATAACACGCATCATTATGGACGTTTTTAAGCCCTTCGTCCACGACAGAACGTGAACTGTTTTGTAAAAGTTCCATTTTATAGCCTTCAGCTTCAAATATACTTATAATAAGCTTAAAGTGTATCGGAAGCATATTCGGAACAAGAATAGTATGCGTTTTTATCATATCCTCAGTAAATTTAGCATATTCAGACATATTATACCTCCGTATTCAATATAAGTCACTTTTGTTCCATTGCGGCAACAAGACTTCTCAATCTTATTTTTGCCGCACCGAGATTATTGATTTCGTCAATTTTAAGCTGTGTATAGAGTTTCCCCTGACTTTCAAGAATATTTCTCACTTCATCTCCTGTAACGGAATCTATTCCGCACCCGAATGAAACAAGCTGAATCAACTGCATATCGGGCTGTGTCGTCACATACTGTGCGGCACGGTAAAGTCTTGAATGATAAGTCCATTGGTTAAGTACGTTAAGTTTAGGTGTATCTGCAAGGGCGGAAACACTGTCCTCTGTGATTACAGCCATTCCGAGACTTGTAATCAGTTTATGTATGCCGTGATTGATTTCCTTGTCTATGTGATACGGTCTGCCTGCGAGGACTATAATTTTTTTCTTTTCCGCACGTGCCTGACGGATTATGCTTTCAGCCTTTGAGGCAATATCACTGTTATAACGCTCCATAGCCTTGTATGCCTTTTCAAGTGCTTCGGGAATCCTGCACCTCAGATTGTAACCTTTCAGTGAACTTTTCAGTACTTTTACAATATTCTTTTTTATATTGAGGTCAAGATAAGGGTGAATGAAACTATTTTCATTAAGTCGGGGATTATTGGCAAGAAGCAACTCCGGATAGTAAGCAACGACAGGACAGTTGAAATGATTGTCACTCTGTCCCTCATCTATGTTATAACTCATACATGGGTAGAAGATAAAGTCAACCCCTTTGTCAAGAAGGTTTTCAATATGACCGTGAGTAAGCTTAGCAGGATAACAAACGGTATCAGAGGGAATTGTGTGCTGTCCGAGATAGTACATACCTCTTGAACTTTCGTCGGAAACAATAACCCTGAAACCGAGTTCAGTGAAGAGCATATGCCAGAAAGGAAGCTGTTCATAGAATCCGAGGGCAAGCGGTAAACCGACTGTTCCGACGGGACGCTTGGGCTGATGTCTTTTAACAGTATTTACTATACTTGTATACTTGTATTCGTAAAGATTGGGAATGGTATTTCTTTTTGAAATTCCTCCGCCCTTTTCACAGCGGTTTCCGGAAATAAATCTGCGACCCTTTCCGAAATTTATAATATTAAGCTGACAGTGTGCCGTACAGCCTCCGCACTGTGCGGAACGTGATGTATAGGCGAATGAATCAAGGTCATCTTCCGATATAAGAGACGATTTTTCAGAAGCAGATTTTTCCTTAGCATACAATGCACAGCCGAAAGCTCCCATAAGTCCCGAAATTGACGGACGTATAACATTTCTGCCTATTTCCTTTTCAAATGAACGTAAAACTGCATCATTAAGGAAAGTGCCACCCTGAACAACAATATTTTTACCGAGTTCGTCGGGAGAATTTGCACGGATAACTTTATAGATAGCGTTCTTGATAATGGACATTGAAAGACCTGCGGAAATATCCTCAACCGTTGCACCGTCTTTCTGTGCCTGTTTTACGGAGCTGTTCATGAATACCGTACAGCGTGACCCCAAATCAACGGGGTGCTGTGCAAAAAGTCCGAGCTGGGAAAATTCGGAAATATCGTAGCCGAGAGCCATAGCAAAAGTCTGAATAAAAGAACCGCAACCCGAAGAACAGGCTTCATTTAGCATAATACTGTCAATACTCTTGTTTTTTATCTTGAAACATTTTATATCCTGACCGCCTATATCTATAATGAAGTCAACATCAGGACAGAAATATGAAGCGGCTTTGAAGTGGGCGACCGTTTCGACAATGCCGAAGTCTACTGAAAGACCTGATTTTATCAAATCCTCGCCGTAACCGGTTACAGCAGAACCTTTTATTGTAATATCGGGATTCATTTCCTGATATATTCTTTTTATCTGGTCTGCGATTTTATCAAGTGGCTGTCCCATATTTGAGGAATAGTGATGATAAAGTATTTTTCCGTCGTCGGTTATAAGTACGAGTTTGGTGGTTGTAGAACCTGCATCAATACCAAGATAGGCATCGCCTTTGTATTTACGTATATCGGCATATGCAAGGTCATATTTTTTGTGACGGTCTATAAATTCATCATATTCTGCCTGTGACGCAAAGAGCGGCTGACCTGTAACAATGCCGTCGGAAGTTCTTGCATTGCTGATTTTTCTGATAATTTCATCTGCTCTGAAAACGTCGTCGGAAGTTGACGAATAGAGTGAACAGCCATACGCAACAAAAACAGGAGCTTCTTCGGGGAAAAGTGCATTTTCTTCATCAAGACCGAGAGTGCGGACAAATGCGTTTTTCAGACCCTTCAGGAAGAAAAGAGGACCACCGAGAAAAAGGACTTTTCCTTCTATTGAACGACCCTGAGCAAGTCCCGAAACTGTCTGGTCAACAACTGCCTGAAAGATACTTGCGGCTATGTCCTCACGCCTTGCCCCCTGATTGAGCAGGGGCTGTATGTCTGACTTTGCGAATACTCCGCAGCGTGAAGCAATCGGATAGATTTTCTGTGAACGCAGTGAAAGCTTGTCCAGTTCGTCTGCCGTAATTCCGAGCAGGGTAGACATCTGGTCAATAAACGCACCCGTACCGCCCGCACATGAGCCGTTCATACGCTGTTCAACTCCGCCGGTAAGAAAAATTATTTTAGCGTCCTCACCGCCCAGTTCAATAACTGAATCAGCGTCGGGGTATTTTTTCTTTACTGCGAGAAAAGCGGCGTGAACTTCCTGAACAAAAGGAATCTCAGCAGAATTGGCAAGTCCGAGACCTGCCGAGCCTGTTATACATACGGTAAAAGTATCGTCAGGATAATCAGCCTGAATAATTTTAAGCTGGTCTGTAACGGTTTCCTTTACCTTTGAAAGATGACGCTGATATTTTGAATAAATTATATTTCCGTCCGAATCGGATATGACGGTTTTTACGGTTGTAGAACCTACGTCTATACCAAGAGAGAGTTTTTTATTCATTACACATTCTCCATTCTCAAATATCCCTTTGTTTTATTATACTACACTTTTTCGGAAAAATAAAGCGGAAAATTCTGATTTTCCGAAAAAGATTAATTTTAAAGGGACGGAATAAAACCGTCCCTATAATATTTTCAGAATGAAATTTTTTCCTCAAGGTAAGCAACAAGGTCATTTATATTAACACGTTCCTGCTCCATTGTGTCACGGTCACGGACTGTAACACAATTGTCTTTTTCAAGAGTATCAAAATCATATGTTATGCAGAACGGTGTGCCTATTTCATCTTGTCTGCGGTATCTTTTTCCTATAGTACCCGTTTCATCGAAATCAACCATAAATTTCTTTGAAAGCATTTCAAATACTTCTTCTGCCTTTGGCGTAAGCTTCTTTACAAGCGGGAGAACTGCACATTTATATGGTGCAAGAGCGGGGTGAAGATGCATAACTGTACGGATTTCTTTTTTCTCCTTGCCGTTCTTGTCAACACTTACAAGTTCTTCTTCATCATACGCTTCGGTAACGATTGAGAGGAAAAGTCTTTCAACGCCCAAAGAAGGCTCTATTACATACGGAATATACTTCTCGTTTGTTTCGGGGTCAAAGTATTCGAGAGACTTACCGCTTGTCTTGATATGCTGTGTAAGGTCATAGTCTGTTCTGTCGGCAACGCCCCAAAGTTCACCCCAGCCGAACGGGAACAGGTATTCAAAGTCTGTTGTGGCTTTGGAGTAAAAACAGAGTTCTTCGGGAGAGTGGTCACGCAGACGGATATTTTCTTCTTTAAGACCAAGACTCAGCAGGAAGTTTTTACAGTAGCTTCTCCAGTAGCTGAACCATTCAAGGTCTGTACCGGGTTTACAGAAAAATTCAAGTTCCATCTGTTCAAACTCACGTACACGGAAGATAAAGTTTCCGGGAGTGATTTCGTTTCTGAAAGACTTTCCGACCTGTGCAACACCAAAAGGAACTTTTTTTCTTGTGGTACGCTGAATATTTGCAAAGTTTACAAATATACCCTGTGCTGTTTCGGGACGGAGATAAAGTTCAGATTTACTGTCCTCGGTAACGCCCTGAAAAGTCTTGAACATAAGATTAAACTGTCTTATATCCGTAAAGTTATGTTTCTGACAGTTCGGGCAGGGGATTTCATGTTCATTGATGTAATTCATCATCTGCTCATTTGACCAGCCTGCGACGTTAGTGCCGTCAAAGTCCTCAATGAGATTGTCGGCACGGTGACGTGTCTTACATTCCTTACAGTCCATAAGAGGGTCGGAGAAACCGCCGATGTGACCTGAAGCAACCCATGTCTGCGGATTCATAAGAATTGCACTGTCAAGACCTACGTTGTACTTGTTTTCCTGAACGAATTTTTTAAGCCATGCTTTTTTAATGTTGTTCTTGAGTTCAACACCAAGCGGACCATAGTCCCATGTATTAGCAAGACCGCCATAAATTTCAGAGCCGGGATATACATAACCCTTTGATTTACAGAGGTCAACGATTTTGTCCATAACCTTTTCGTTGTTTTTTAGCATTATTATTTACCTCACTTTATTTTCAGTCCGTGTATTATTTTCAGTAATACGGCACATTGTTTTTATGATATGTTAATTTTATCACAGATTTATATTTTTGTCAATACAAATTGTATTTGTTGCGTATTTATCAAGAAAAATAAAAAAACCGTACTTTTGTGAAGTACGGCAAAAATAAATTAATAAATATTATAGAAGGGGAATCGGGGGATTACTTAATCCGATTATTATTATATAGTATTTTTCTTAAAATAGTCTTAAATCCTTACAGCCGTTTCAAGAGCAATTTCCATCATGTTACGGAAACCCGACTGTCTTTCTTCTGCGGTAGTTGAAAGATTTTTCAGCGGACAGTCTGAAACGGTGAGTATACACAGTGCATTTTTACCTGCTCTTGCTGCGTTCATATAAAGTGCTGCTGTTTCCATTTCTATACCGAGTACACCCATTTTCTTCCATTTTGCGAGACTGTCGGCATCATCGTAAAAAGTATCACTTGAAAAGATATTGCCCACATGAAAATCAGTTCCTTTGTTTTCCGTAACCTTTACGGCATTTGAAAGAAGTTCCCAAGACGCAGTGGGGGCATAAGTTCCGGGAAGATTATACTGTGAGGCATAGGCGGAATTAGTACTTGCACTCATGGCAATAATAATGTCCCTGAGATTAACATTGTCGGAAACCGCACCTGCCGTGCCTGTTCTTATGATGTTTTTCACTTCGTATTCGCTGAAAAGTTCCCACGAATATATAGCCATTGACGGCATACCCATTCCGCTCCCCTGAACAGATACCCTTTTATTCTTGTAAGTTCCCGTATAGCCGTACATTCCTCTTACTTCATTATAGCAGACGGGATTTTCAAGATAGTTTTCAGCGATGAACTTTGCACGCAGTGGGTCACCGGGCATGATTACTGTTTCTGCAATATCACCTTTTTTTGCATTATTGTGTGGTGTTGGCATAAAGAATCCTCCTTTTTATTATTTTCTCAAAAGTTTCCGTGCGGTAATCATAAGTGACTGATAGTTGTTTACAAGTACGAATGCAAGCAAGACAAACACAAAAAGTCCGTAAAATGCAGGCTGTGCAATCATAAAATAACACATTATCAGAAGAATAACTGTATTTATCGATGACTTGATGCCGTTGAATCTGAATGGTATATAATATCTTGCGTCAATTATTCTTGCCCAGAAACAGAGGTAATAACTTAGGAATGTTGAAATTGAAGCACCCTGTATGCCCCATACGGGAATAAGAAAATAATTGAGAACTATATTAGCCATACTTGCAACAAAACTTGTCCAGAATGAATTTTTTGTGTGTTTAGTGGCAGTGTATATACTGCTGAGGAACTGGTCAAGACACATGAACAGTACCGCAACAATAAGCACAGGCGTATATTTATATACCTCTCCGTATTCAGAAAAGTTTTTTGTACTTACGAAAAACGGCGATACAATCTTTACTCCTGCAATAAGAAGTGCAGACGCAATAAACAGAATGGCTTCATAAGCATTGTATACTTTTTCATAGAAGTTGCTCCTGTCCTTTGAGTCGTTTTCCATAATCGCCGACATATTCCATGCCTGAAAGAAAATAGTAGAAACCATTGAAATGAGATTCGGGACTTTTGAGGCATATCCGTATATACCTGCCGCACTTTCCCCGAGTGTTACTATATCGCTTTTCATATAGCGTATGAAAAGCCTGTCCGAGAATCCCGTAATTACCCACATTACTACCGTAGGAATAAGCGGAACGGCAAATTTCATCATACTTTTTGCAAGCTTTTTATTGTAGTATCCTATATAAAAATATTTTTTCAGGTTTGCAACAATGAACAGAAAAACCGCCGAACATAAGTCGGAGAATATTACCGAGAGCATGAAACCTTTAACGCCCCAGTGAAGTTTTGAAATGAAGAATATATTGAATATGAAGAGGGTAAGGGTAGCAAGTATCCCGTCGAACGAAAACAGCTTGACAAATCCCTTTGCACGTACAAACTGTGAACATACCGCCCTCAGTGCAGAAGTACATACATATATGAGAAGAAGTATTGTATAACCGTCTATAAAGTCAAGAAATGGTACGAGTTTCAGCAGAGGAGCAAATACAAACATAAGTGCAAGCCCTATGAGATTCAGGCACGTCGCTGTTGTAAAGACTTCCTTTTTCTTGTATTTACGGTCAAGTCCGTATCTTATCATGGCTTCGGACATTGAAAACGTAAAAATCGGCAGAAGGAAATTGGCGGTTATTTCAAGAAGTTCCTTTGTACTGCTGTCTGCCGGACTGATATTGTTGGTGTAAAGACGTGTGAGTAGAATTACAAGAATTTTAGAACCGAAATTTCCTATTGCGAAAATAACGGTGTTCATCGCAAGTTTTTTATATTTATTCATTTTTATTCACGCTCCGGAAAATTATGTTATACAAATTCATTATATCACATTTTTTATTGTTTGTCATTACTTTTATGATTTTTTTCAATAAAATTATATATTATAAAAAGACTTTATCTGAC
>DETU01000026.1 GCA_002362175.1 Ruminococcus sp. UBA3280 | reverse complement strand
GTAGTTAAAAAATATCATGTATTTTTTATGCAGATTGCACACATAAAAATAAGTAATAATTTTTAAGCATAATTCTGCTTGACAAACTTTACATAAAACAGTATAATAATTAAATATAAATATCATGAAAGGACTGAAACGAATGAAAGGCTACAGAATAAGTATTCTGCGTCACGGTATGACTGAAGCAAACGAAAAAGGTATATATATAGGTAAAACAGACCTTCCGCTTTCCGCCAAAGGTGCGGGAAAAATCGCTTCAAAAATGGACGAGTTTGATTATCCGACAGTACACAGAGTATATTCCTCACCTCTCAGAAGATGCACTGAAACAGCTGATATACTCTTTCCCGAAACGGAAATTAAAACGGTTGACGACCTGCGCGAACTTGATTTCGGTGACTTTGAGAATAAAAGCGTTGAAGAACTTCTGAACAACGACGACTATAAAAAGTGGCTGAAAGGCGGAAAAGATTCACGTTCACCAAACGGCGAGAGTCTTGAGGAAATGACAGCAAGAACTTACAAGGCACTGCATAATATAATAATTGACATGATGAACGACGGTATAACGCACTGTGCAATGATTACCCATGCAGGAATAATTTCAAATATGCTTTCATGTTTCGGACTTCCCAAATATGACCCGAAAACTCTTAACGCACCGTTCGGAGAGGGATTTGATATTATAGTAACGGCACAGATGTGGCTTAATTCTCAGGCATTTGAAATACTCGGATATTGTCCTTATGATAAAATTCCCGAAGAAACGGATTACTGAAAAAATGTATATTTTCCTTATTTTGTCACATAATACTCCTGAATAAGTACGGAGGTGCAGTGATGAAATTAAGGGAAGTCATAAGATATTCAAAAGATTTGCTGAAAAAGCATCGTATCAGTACTATGATTATATGTCTGCTTCCGTTATCGTCGGAACTTTTTTTCAGATTTGCCGAAGCAACGGTTTATAGTCTCGTGCTGTATTTCGGGGATATAAATCCGCTTTCACTTTTCAGCGGAGAAAATCCTTTGCAGGTTCTTACAGCCGTATTAAGTTCTTTAATGAGGTGGTGCGTGGGTTCACCGCTTATATATGCGGTTTCATTCAGATTGTGCGAAGTCTGCTATGAGAACAGACAGCGACCGTTTACACCACTTTCGGAAATTTTACTGAACGGAAGAAATTTCCGCCGAAGCCTTGCCGTATCCCTGTGGACAAAGATAATCGGACTTGTTTCGCTTATACCTGCCGGAATCTGCGGAATGACTGCTTATTATTTTATCGTAAACGGTAAGGACACAAACGACCTTTTTATTACAATTCACGCAATTGTCTTTACAGTCGTTTCACTGTTTCTGTGGCTGAATGTAAGAATAACAATGCTTGCCGTGCCCTTTTTGATGGCACATTTTCCGCAGAAAAGTGTTTTTCGGCTTGTATTCGGTTCATTTCGTTTCATGAAAGGCAGACACGCCGATATGATGAAACTCTTTTCGTCATATATACTGAAAATGATTCCTGTCGTTTCCGTTCCGTACCTTATACCCGAAGTCATGACGGCATTTTCACTAAGTATATCTATTTATATAAGGGAGGACGACTATTCTGAAAGAGTTAAAATTAATTGTAGAAGAAACAAAGCCGATGACTCTGCAAAACTTCCTTACCGCAAAAAAAGGCGTTTCACATCGATTGCTGAAAAAGCTGAAACGGCAGGATTCAGGGATAACCTGTAACGGCAGACATATCCGCAGTATTGACACGGTAAAAAACGGTGACATAATAATTCTGAAAATTGAAGATACCAGCCTGCTTGAACCTAATCCTTTGCTTGATGTTCCGATAGCGTTTGAAAACGAAAACCTTGTTATATTCAACAAGTCAGGCGGTATGCCTGTACACCCCTCAATAAAACATCAGAGCGACACTCTCGGAAATTTTTTCGCATCAATTTATCCTGATATGACTTTCCGACCTGTCAACCGTCTTGACCGTGACACATCAGGACTTTGTGTCGTTGCAAAAAATGCATATTCCGCAAATCTCCTGCAAAACTGCTGTCAGAAAGTATATTTTGCGGTTGTACACGGAATTACGGACGAATCGGGAACTATAAACGCTCCAATTGCACGTGAGAAAGAGTCTATAATATTAAGATGTGTCCGTGGGGACGGCAGAAATGCAGTAACCCACTATAAAAGAATTGATTTCAATGAAAAGTATTCGCTCCTTGAAATACATCTTGAAACAGGACGTACCCATCAGATAAGAGTGCATTTTTCCCATAAGGGACACTCTCTTGCAGGTGACGATTTATATGGTGGTAAATGTGACGATATTTCAAGACAGGCTCTGCACTGCGGTATCATTACTTTTACAGAACCTGTAACAAAGGAAATTATTACGGTAAAATCGGATTTGCCCGATGATATAAAAAAATTAATGAAACGGAGTTGAACATTTATGGAAAAAATCGCAAGCTTTCAGGTAGACCACACTAAATTTGGTGTTGGTATGTACATATCAAGAATTGACGACGATATTGTAACTTATGATATAAGAATGGTAAAACCAAACGGAAACGTCTATATATCAAATCCCTCACTTCATACAATCGAGCATATTTTTGCAACATATGCCAGAAGTTCAGTATTCAGCAAAAATATTATATATGTAGGTCCTATGGGTTGCAGAACGGGCTTTTATCTTCTTACAAGAGGTATATCCCATGATGATGCTATAAATCTTGTCCGTGACACATACACATATATTTCCGAATTTGAGGGTGAAATTCCGGGATATTCACCGGTTGAGTGCGGAAACTATCTTGAACACGACCTCGAATCAGCTAAAAAAGACGTTCTTCCGTTGTTGGAGAAATTAAAGGGATACACCCCTGAAATGCTTGACTATTCGTGGCACTTTGATAAAAACTGAAAACAAAAACGGGTGAACATATTATGTTCACCCGATATTTTTACACTGGATTATTCGGCTGTAGTTGTTTCAGAAGATTCGATAATATTTCCTTCCGCATCTGTCTCAACAGGTGTAAGGACAACATCATTCTGCTGTGACTGATAATCATCTACAAAAGCCTGAAAATCAAAAGGAGTAAATTCTTCTACCTTTTTAAGATAAGTTTCCGTATTACTTTCAGAACTGATATTAACAAGGTAATCACCGTCAAGCGTAAACTGTATCACAGTTCCGTTAGCACCGACTATTTCAATTTCGTTTTCACTTATCAGACCCCATGTATAATCAAATACATCGTCCTCAGTTGCTATTGCCATAAGCGAATCAGAAAGACCTGCTGTGCCGTCCTCCATAATATCGTACTGATATAAAGAATATACAGGCATACCCATAAGGTCATGAATTTCTTCACCGTCAACTAAAATCTTTTCGCACTCCCATTTGCCGATAAAAGCAGTAGCATCAGCATCAATGTATTCATGCGTTGTAATTTCTGTAGTTTCCACTGATACAGACTCAATTTCTTCTTCTGTTATGGATTCTGTTGTTGATTCTATTTCGTCCTGAACGGAAACAGACGAACTTTCAGAAACAGAACTATCCTCTTTTTTTTCGTCACCACATGATGAACAAATACAGGTTAACGCCATACAGGCAGTTAAAACAGCAAGTGATTTTTTCATAATAATTCTCCTTTGTATTATTTAGTAAAACCGTCTGATTTTCCCGTCATTCATTTCCGAAACTTAAAGCTTAATAGTCAGCGTACGTAAATTTATCAACAGGTGCAAGAAAAATCTGTCCGTAATCGTCGGTAGTTTTTAGATATCCGTCATCAAGTTCAAGATATATCACATTACCCTGAGACAACATGATTTCAATTGTATTATCCCCTGTTACATTCCAGACATAATCAATTCCGTTTTCCGTTCTTACTTTTTCGGCAATTTCAGTTAATCCGTAAGGAAATCCGAAAGTTCCGTCTGCTTTCAATTCGTACTGATACATTGCATATACGGGAAATCCGTCAACATAATATACTTCATCTCAACTGTCAAGCACAAATTTTTTCACATTCCCATTTACCAAGAAAAACACTTATATCTGCATTTTCAGATTCTGTTTCATTTTCCGTATAATTATCTGAATCAAATGGTGTGAAATCATCAACTTTTACAAGATAAAGCTGTTCGTCGGAATGTTCATCACAAACTATAAGACATTCTCCGTCAAAGGTCAGAACAGAGCGGTTTTCATAATTTTCGGAATCGAAAATTTCTATTTCCGTTGCACTTGAAAGCCTGCTCCAGTTCCATTTAATTTCAAAAAAACTACAGAACCGTCGACACAAAGTTCAATCCTACAAGCTTCACATACAGGTATATTTAAAAATAAATCAGATTCTTCACCATCAGTTATGAATTTTTCACCCTGCCACTTTCCGACAAAAACCGACGTTTCATCTGTTTCGGAAAATTCAGTTGTCTCTTCTTCCGTGACATTTTCGGCTGATTCGGTTTCACTTTCGGAAACAGATACATCATCTGTAGCAGAATTTTCCTCGTTATGACCGCAAGACTACAAAACACAAGCTAAAGACAGAAAAGCAGTCAGAAGTGAAATAAACCTTTTCATTATTCAGCAATTGTTTCTGTTTCTACAGGTTCGGGGATTTCAGTTTCACCGTCGGAAGCTGTTTCCGTATCAGTCGAAGTTCCTTCGCCGAGTTCAAAGCTGTTCATAAATTCTTCAAAGTCAAAAGGTGTGAATTCGTCAACCTTAACAAGATAAATCTGCTCGTCAAAACCTTCTTCAGTACCTACGAGATAATCGCCGTCAACAGTAAGAAGCATAGCATCACCGTTTTCATTTACGATTTCCAATTCTGTTTCACTTACCATACCCCATGTATATGTCAGTGCTTCTTCTGTACCGCTGAACTCTGCCATATTGTCTGCCATACTTGCTGTATTGTCGTCTTTAATGTCAAGCTGGAAAACTGCATATACAGGAATACCCATCATGTCAGTCATTTCCTCGCCCTCAACTACCATTCTTTCACATTCCCACTTTCCAAGAAAAGCAGTAGCATCGGCATCAATGTATTCACGTGTTGTTTTTTCTGTTTCTTCTTCTGTTTCAGCCTCAGTAGTTTCTTCTTCAGTTTCCGTTGTTTCTTCTTCGGTTGTTTCCTCCTCTGTTTCAGCCTCTGTGGTTTCTTCTTTGCTGGATTCTTCAGAAACAGATGATTCCTTTGAAACAGAACTTTCCTTTTCTTCATCTCCGCATGATGCAAACATACAAGTCATAGTTGTGCAAGCCATTAAAAGTGCAATTAATTTTTTCATAATTATTCTCCTTAATATTCATTAAAATTTTAATATTTGATTTTTAAATCACGATTTCAAATCACTGACGGGTGTAAATTCATCAACCCTGACAAGATAAACCTGCTCGTCATAGTCTTCTTCAGTCGCTACAAGGTAGTCACCATCAACAGTAAATGTAATTTTATCGTCATATTGATAAATCATTTCGATTTGATTTTCGTTTAACAGGTTATAGAAATAATAATTTGAATTGGAATTATCAGCCAAATAATCTCCGAGTAAAACTTTTCCATTATCTTTGAAGTCAAACTGATATGCATATAAAGGCACATCATCAACATCAGTAACTTCTTCTCCGTCTATTATTGCTTTTTCACCTTCCCACTTACCAAGAAAAGCAGTCATGTCAGCATCTCCGAAAGCCGTAAACTCATCAACCTTAGAAAGATAAATCTTATCATTTCCATTTTCAATACTTACAAGATAGTCGCCTTCGATAATAAATAAAGCATTCATTCCTGATTCATCAACAACTTCAATCTCATTATCACTTATCATACTCCATGTATAATCAGATTCATTAATCAATTCAGTCATAAGGTCACCAAATAATACTTTACCGTCCTCCTGAAAATCAATCTGAAATACATAAGCAGGAAATCCACTGATATTATTTACTTCCTCTCCGTCTACTATTGCTTTTACACCGTTCCACTTTCCAAGAAAAGAAGGACTGTCTGAATTGTCAGAATTTTCATTTGTTACTGATTCTGTATCTTCTTCCTGTTCAGGTTCAGTTTCTTCATTTTCTTCGGTTTTGGTTGTTACTTCTTCAACAGAAGTTTCCGTTGTTGTTTCTTCTTCACTTGATTCTTCGGAAACAGATGATTCCCCTGAAGCAGAACTTTCTTTTTTCTCATCTTCCCCGCATGATGCAAATATACAGGTTATTGTTGTACAAGCAACTAAAAGTGCGAGTAATCTTTTCAAAATTATTCTCCTTATTATCAATTATTTAAGATTTGACTGCGAATCACGAGGTAAACTCACTGATTTGTGTAAATTCGTCCACTCTGACAAGATACATTATATAATCTGAAGCATCGTCAGTTCCGACAAGATAATTACCGTCAAGAGTGAGAAGCATAGCATCTCCGTCATTGTCAATTAATGCAATTTCCGTTTTACTTAACATATTCCATGAATAGCTGGTTTCTTCCATGATTTCCGACATAATCTCACCAAGTAATACCGTACCGTCCTCTTTAAAATCAAACTGGAACATCAAATTTAACGGAACACCCTCTATGTCGGTTATTTCCTCACCGTTTATAACTTCTTTTTCACATTCCCACTTTCCGAAAAAAGCTGATTTATCGGATTCATTAAAACCGTTTATAAACTCCTCAAAGTCAAAATGTGTAAATTCGTTAACCCTGACAAGATACATAACATCGTCTGTTACAATATCAGTTCCTACAAGGTAATCACCGTCAACAGTAAGAAGCATAGCGTCTCCGTTTTCACTGATGATTGCAATTTCCGTTTCACTTACCATGTCCCACATATATGACAGAGTATCTTCCGTGCCGTTGTATTCTGCCATACTTGCCGTATGGTCGTCCTTGATATCAAGCTGAAAAACTGCATTTACCGGAATACCCATAAGGTCAGTTATTTCCTCACCGTCTATAACTGTTTTTTCACATTCCCACTTACCGAGGAAAGCAGTAGGGTCTGCATTTTCAATGTATTCATATGTTGCAATTTCAGAAATTTTATCTTCCGTTTCATTTTTCGTTGCAGATGTTTTTACTTTTTCCGTCTTGGACTCTTTTGATGATTCATCAGATTCAGTTGTTGTTTCAGATTCATTTTTTTCTGTTGTTTTAACTGTTGTTTTCGTTTCAGTTTTTGTTTCAGTTTCGGTTTTTGTTTTGGATTCGGCTGTTACTTCCGTTACGGCTGAATCGGAAACAGATACATTATCTGTTTCTTTTGGCTTATTTCCGCACGACACAGACACACAAACCACAGTCATGCAAACAATCAGGGAAATTAACCTTTTCATTATTCAGAAACCGTTGTTGTTTCTTCGGAATCAATAGTTTCAGATTCTTCTTCCGAAATACTGTTTTCGTCTGTTGATTCAACGTTGCCCGACGATTCGTTCATAAATTCTTCCATGTTAAAAGGTGTAAAATCATCAACTTTTATAAGATATATCACATCATCTGATTCAGTGTCATGACCTGCGAGCTTATCGCCCTCAAAAACAAAAGTAAGTGCCGTACCATCTTCGGAAACAATTTCTATTTCGTTTTCGCTTATCATACCCCATGTATATTCTACTGTGTCAGTCACGTCAGTCGGAGGTGTATTGGCTGTACCACCCTCTTTTATATCAAACTGAAACATTGCATATATCGGAATACCCATAAAATCGGTAAGTTCCTCACCGTCAATCACCATGCTTTCACATTCCCATTTGCCGAGAAAAGCGGTTGCGTCGGCATCAATGTATTCATGTGTTGTAATTTCCGTATCTTCTTCTGTCTCAGCCTCTGTTTCGGACACAGTTGTTTCTTCTTCAACAGAAGTTTCCGTTGTTGTTTCTTCTTCACTTGCTTCTTCGGAAACAGATGATTCCCCTGAAACAGAACTTTCATCTTTCTCATCTTCTCCGCATGATGCAAATATACAGGTCATAGTTGTGCAAGCAACTAAAAGTGCAAGTAATTTTTTCATAATATCTCCTTTCAGACTGTATATAAAATTGTCTTTCTTTAAATACAGACAATTTTAAGTCTTGCTATATATTATACCACGAATGAAAATCAAAGTAAATGGAAGTTTCAGAAACTTTTCACGCAACTTTACAAATATTATTATAAAATCTGCACAAAAAATGCAATTCAAAATTGTCACAAATCATAAACGAATCTACATTACAAGACCTGAGCAAACTATTCCTTCTGTAAAATGTTTCTGTAAAAAAATATATATCAGAAGTACGGGGGCAATGGAAATCAGACAGCCTGCTTCTTTCCACACAATCTGTTCCCTTGAACTCAACTGAACAGTTACTGTATTAAAAAGATTCTTTTTAAGTTCGCTGTCAAGATTTTTCAGAACAAGAGCAATAGTCTTTGTATTTGTAAAGAAAACCGAACTCATATAGTGGTCATTCCAATACCATACAAACGAGAACAAAAACACAGTAAGAAATGCAGGTATTGCATTGGGAATCATGACTGTTACAAAAGTTCTGAAAGGTCCGCACCCATCAATGCACGCAGCGTCCTCTAGTTCTTTCGGAAGTCCTTTGAAAAATTGTCTGAAAATAAGAATCATAAGCCCCGAACGTATACCGTTTGCCGTAAGTGCGGGAAGATACATTGTAAGCATACTGTCAATAAGGTTAACGGTAAAAAGACCTTTTATACCAAAATTCATAAACTGTGTATAAAGAGGAAGTGAAATAACCTGAGGTGGTACAATAATCATCATTATGACTATTCCGAAAAGAAATTTTTTTCCTTTGAAACTGAATCTTGCAAAACCGTAACCCGTAACCGCACATGAACAAACCTGAACAAGTGAACAGCCGACATTGAGAAAAAGTGTATTTTTAAGGGTATTTCCGAAATCCATAGCTTTTATGGTGTCTTTTATGACATTCAGCGTGAAGTTCTGAGGAATCCATATCACAGACGGATTATTCATGTCGTTCCTTTCCCTGAATGCACAGCTCACCATATATATAACAGGGTACATAATTACAAAACCAAGTCCCGAAAGAATCACAAATCTGAAAAAAGACCATATTCTTGCGGTAATTTTATTTATATCTGTCAGAAAAATCCCCCCTTATTCAGATTCACGCAATATGAATTTATTTAAAACGAAAATAATAATCCCCGTTATCAGCATAACTACACCAAAATAAATCCATGACATAGCCGATGCCTCACCAAATGCCCATTCGTTCCTCATATCGCTTATACGTTCCATGACCGTATTTAATGGGTTTGTAAATGAATCTATAACGGTAAAAACAGTATTCGCAAGTATAAAAGGACTTACATACGGAAAAGTTACTTTCCAGAAATATTCCCACGAAGTAGCACCCTCTATCTCCGCAACTTCTCTTGCCGAGCGTGGAATATTCTGCAATGATGCAAGAAAAATAAGTATTTGTATACCGCTGTTCCATACAATTCCGAAAATATTATCAGCAACTTCCGAAATCAAAGCACCCGTTCTGTCGCTTATTCCATAAACGCCAAGAAATTCAAGCAGTTCGCCGATTAAATCAGTGGAAAACATTGTCGACGAATTGATAATATCATTGTTTCCCGAAGTTTCCATGTCATTACTGATAATTTTATATACAGGTCCTGTAACAATAATCACAGGAAGAAAAAACACTGCTCTTGCAAGGGTTCTGCCCCTGAAATTCTGATTGAGTAGGACAGCAATAAAAAGTGAAAATATAATGATAAGAGGAGTTTTCCAAAGTGTTTCAATAAGCATATCACCAAGATATTCGGTATATTTTTCGTCCTCGGTAAGTACTTTTATATATTTGTCCGTTCCGACCCATTCAGTGACGGTTTTTCCCGAATCAACGGTAACTTCACTGAAAGAAAACAATAACGACTTAAACAGAGGAATCAGGAAAAATATAACAGTACCGACAATCCACACAGAAATAAAGCCATAACCATAAAGTGCTTTTTTCTTTGAATACGGAATTTTCTTTTTCATCAGAAAATAATCCCCTCCTCCAAATAGTCTGAAAGTTCTGTAATACTTCCGTTACAGTCAATTGTTTTGTTGCTGAAATCAGCCTTTATCACGGTACCGTCCGACCAGACTGAAGTGATAAGACTTCCCGAGTTTTCAACATTATAATCAACAATTGTTGAATCACAGACAGTTTCCAGAACAGGTTTAAGAATTTTATACCCGACAGATATTGTTTCAATCCATTTTTCATAGTTCGCATAATATAAACCGTCCAGTTCAGTATCTTTAAGAATACCTGTTTCCTCATAAATCATATCACACCGCAGACTGCTTCCCGTAACCACCGACATAAGCAGAAGATTTTCAGCGTCGGGACTTCCGTTTAACGCCGTTGCAGTATATGGGACAATTCCATGCATAACCATCTGAAAAAACGGTATATCCTCATCAAAAAGGTCAAAACCGCTTGACGCAAGAGGAACGTTTATAATATGGTTTACATATGGCAGAACATAGGCATTTGCACCGTCAGCAAGTAGTTTGTCAGTTTCGGAAAGATTTTCCGTAATGATATTCATTGTATCAAAACGTGAAATTTTATTTTTGCTGTAATCACCGTAAAGTGCAGTAGTAAGACTACCCAATGAAACACCGTTCAGTCCTGCGTGCGAATAATTCCTGTTAATTTCCGAAAACATTTTACCGAAACATTCAGGAGAAAGAAGCATACTGTTTTTGCGGAAACTGTCAGGCACCCCGTAAGCCAAATCATAAGACTGTATTTTTGAATAAGAACCCGAAACCCTTACTGACGAACCCGAAAACGTACCGAAACCGTTTCCCGAATTAAAATAAATATTATCCGATACGGGATAAAACTCATAATTATTACTTTCAACAAAATCCATAAAATCTTTGAAATCACTTTTTCCGCCAAGCGTGCGTGAGGGTTTTGCTTTGATGTCAACTTTGTTTTTCATACCGTCGTCCGTCCAGTTTTTGTACGAAACAACCATATCATCAACACCGTTTTCTTTAAGTTTTTCAAGAATAATTTTCGCACCGTTATAATCCGTAACGGACTGTTTCGTCATAAAAGGAATACCAAAAACAGATTTTTTTCTTTCAGTACCACCATATAATTCCACATAAAGCGGAGCATTATCTGATTTTTTCTGAATATTGCGGTCATTGACAAGATAATTCCTGTAACATTCGGCAACGTCCGTGTAGCTGACATTTTCCTTTGCAATAGGATAATAGAGAATTTCAATGTCTCCGCACTGTATATCGCCGTTTTCAAAAACCGTAAGCCTTTCACTGTTACTTCCGGCGGTATAATATGTATCTGTACTACGCAGAACAAAAGTAAAATTGCAGATATTGTAATTACTTCCCGACTGTCCCGAAACTTCCGCAGAAATGAAAGCGTTTGAATCACCCTCCGAAGCTATTGCAAGCATAGCATTATCATCTTTCACTATACTGTAAACGGGTAAATAAACCTGCTCATTCACAGAATATCTTCTTTCAGGGACTAAAGCAATATCGTCGCCGTAAATACGCTGACTGTAAGGGCTTGCCCATGTTTTGCCGTTGTTGAAATTTATCAACGCACCGCTTCCGTCGGGAACAATAAAATAACCGTCTTCCGTATTGTCCGAAGCTCCGAAACTTCCGAGCAGTGTTATTTCAATAGCGATATTCGATGGGTCATTCTCCGTTATTTCAGAAGTTTTCAGACTTGCTTTCAGACAGTCTTTTTCAAGAGTATAGTCAACATAAAAGCTGAAATCCGCACTTTTATAATCATAAAAAATCCTTATTCCTCCGTCAATGTCAATAACACCGACTTCACACTCACTGCTTCCCGAACGCAGAAAATTATTGTCAGAACGCTTTTCGGGAATTCCGTAACGCAGAACCGCTGATGACTGCAATTCTTCTTTTGTAACCTGTGAAACATCTTCATCAACGTCACTTTCAGCAGGTGACGACCACCATATATAACCGTCGGACTTATCTTCCAATCCGAAAACGGCAGTTTCATCATAGACAAGAAGTCTGAACCTTTCATTTTCTACAGCGGTACGCAGTTCTTTACTGTGAGAAACTTCAGTATAATCATAAACCGTATTTTTGTGTACAGCTTCTTTTACATCATTCTCGGCATGGCTGTTTCCGCAAACAGTAATCATAAAAACGGAAATAACACAAATCAAAAAAATTCTTATTCTTTTCATAAAACATCACCGTTTCTATACTCTTATTCTGTAGATTATTTCCGTGTATACAGTTGAAATGAAAATATAAACCTGCTGAACAAGTGCCATGAAAAGTATAAGAAGTGCAAGCATTATGAACATGGCAACAACAGTAAGAAATATAGCTGAAAACGTCTTTAATACCATATACTGATGAACTGATTTTACCGCCGAAAAAATCAGAACGGCTGTCCATAGAGTGCCAATAATTTCAATTGCCTGCATGAAAACATATTCGTCTCTGACAAGAAAGTGAGAAAGAACAGTATTTATATACATCTGAGAAATATACGGAACAAGTGCGTAAGCACTGTAAATAAAAATATTTTTCATTGTCCCCTCACCGTCAAGAACCGTACAGACAGACCAGTTTCCGACAGTCCAAGCCATAAAAAGAACTATGGTTTTTATAAAATACGGAATAATATTAAATGTCTTATCATATACAGCATAAAACTGAAATCCGTAAAGACGTTCATGTGCAATTTCCGCAAGGAAAAACAGAATCAGTATAAAAAACGATATTTTCAGTGAACCTGATTTTTTCCACCGCATATCTTCAAAACCCTCAAAAATATGTGTTACTGCGTGTTTCAGCCACTGTTTCTGTGTAAGGTTCATCATTGATTCTGTTCACCTCTTTTCTTTATTTTCCCGAAAACTGTAAAAACAATAACCGTAGTAAGTAAGGCAAAAAATATCTTTGCCGAATTTTCTTTTAGAAACACACTTCTGTATTCCTCGAAAGCCTTGTTGTATAATTGGGAATTTCCTGCCAGCTTTGAGTATTTCATTGAATTTTTATAATCACCTTTTCTGAGCAGTGCGAAAGCTGTACCGTTATAGGCATATGTATAATTACCGTCACGCCTGAGAACTTCATACCATAAATCAAGTGATTCCGCATAATATCCCGTGTTATAAAGTTCAACTGCTTTATGTACCGTTTTACCGAAAGATGTTTCAGTAAAAACTGTTATATTGTTTTTCTGTGAGTCAAGAATATAAATATTTTCCCCTGCCGACTCAATCGCCGACGGACTTTTAAATCCTCCTGTCTGTTCAGCAACCGTTCCCATAATAAAAAGAAGATTACACTCCTCATCATACTGAAAAATATGACCCGTACCGAAATCAAGACAGTTTATATTTCCGTTTTCAGAAATATCAATATCACATATTGACGAATCGGGTATTTTATAATGTGAAGTATCATATTTCAGCTTATAGTCACCAAAAGAAACATTTCTGTCCGCAAAAATATTCTTTCCTGCGGAATTGAGTTTTTTAACCGTATCGGACAAAACAGATGACGATGCCGTACAGGTAAAAATAAAATCACCTTTTATGTCAAATCCCGTTATTCCCGACGGAATCTGCCTTGTACGCCGTGCTTTTTTCTTGTCGGACATGAAAATGTTCCTGAAATAATTCCCGACCGCTTCGGCAGTCGGTTCAATCCTGTTTGCACCGTAAAATCCGATAAACTCCCCCTGCGGACTGAACATCGCACAGCCCGTTGTTATATTGCTGAGAACAGTATATATATTCCCTGCTTTATCGGCAATGACACGTTTCGGGAGAAAAGTTTTATTTTGGTCATAAATTTCAGAATCAGGCTTTGTGATTTCAGAAATGACTTCCGCATCATGATTTACAAGAAGTATTCTCGAATTTTGTGTATCGGCTATATAAATAATATCGTCCGACACAAATATACCTTCAGGCTTGTTAAGAGTAGTTAAAGAACCGTCCTTCATTTTAAACTTTTCATAAATTGCGGAAACGTTTTCAAGACTGCCGTCAACGCTGACAATTCTGTTATTTCCAGTATCGACAATATAAAAATTATTTCCGTCAAAAAATATGTCACTTGGTTCGTTAAACGAATCCGCACCTATATCATCACCCGAAACAATACGCTTTTCAATATATCCTGCCTGTGAAGGAACAGCGTCACCCCAGCGGTCATAATTATATGAAATGTAAGGGGAAGCTTTTACAGCCGTTAAATTTATAGTATGTCCGACAGCAAGAAACAAAAAAATCAGCATAAAAAATCTTTTTAATATCCTTTTCATCTCTAATTCCTTATACCCGAATGTGCCATAGTCTCAATTATGTGTTTCTGTGCAACCGTAAACACAATGACAGGCGGAACAAGCATAAATACAGCCGCCGCCATAGCAGTTCCCGCACGTGCAAGACCTGCCGAAGATACCTGACTTACAACAGTCGGCAAAGTTTTATACTGTTCATGAAAGACAAAAGCCCCCGACTGCATATTCCATGACGACTGAAAAGCGAAAATTATCAGTGTCATAACAGCAGGTTTCTGATTCGGCATTACTATCTGCCAGCATATGCGGAAAAGTCCTGCACCGTCTGTCTTTGCGGACTCTATTATTGAATCGGGTATCTGACTTATTGACTGCTTCATCAGAAAAAGTCCCATAGGAGAGGCTACCGACGGCAGAATTATCGCAAGCAGACTGTCAATAAGATTCAGTTTTGCAAGTACCATATACTGCATTATATAAATAACATTACTCTGATAAAGAAGTGCAACTACTATTACATTATTAATTAACTTTTTTCCTGCAAACCGACATTTTGCAAGAACAAAAGCAGACATCGAAATAAATACACACTGTAATGCCGTAACTGAAACAGTAACGGTTATACTATTAAATACATATCTTGAAAACGGTACTCTGTTCTGTCTCATAATTTCAAACATATCCCTGAAATTTTTGAAAGTCGGACGGAGTGTGTAAAGTTTCGGCGGAAATATAAAAAGTTCCTCAACAGGTTTTACAGACATTACAACAGTAAGATATACGGGAAAAAACATGAAAATCCCCAGTACTGCGAGAAATAAAAATATTAAAACGGTACTTCTTTTTTTCCGTTCCGTCCGTCTGCATGAACCCCTGATTTTTCTGATATGCGACATCTTTTTCTCCTCAGTCCGTATATTTTCCGATAACTCGGTCTATAATTCTGTTTACAACATACATCACTATAAAAAGTATCATGCATATTGCGGAAGCGTATCCCATTTCATAACGAACCCAGCCGTAATCATATGCATGAGTCATTAAAGTATGTGCCTTATAATCCGTACTCGGAAAACCGACAATATTCTGTATTACCGTTCCGGCAGTAAATGAGCTTACAATCTGCATAACGGAAGCAAACATAAGATGCGGTTTCATTGACGGAATAACTATGTATATAAGTTCCTGCCACCTGTTGTTTATACCGTCAATCGCTCCTGCTTCATACATTGAGCGGTCAATATTCTGAAAACCTGCACGCAGGGCAAGAAATCCTGCTCCGAGAGACAGCCATAACTGTACAACAATTGCAACTCCGAGTACATAGTTACCGTCCGTAAGCCACTGTATCGGAGACGTTATAATACCTATATTTATAAGAAAAGAATTTAAATAGCCGTTTATGTCACCGCTGAAAATAATTTTCCACACTGAATACACGTTTGCCATTGATGGAATATAAAATATAAGTGTAAATAATGTCCTCAGCTTTGACGGCATTTCATTTATCAGCCATGCAAGCATAAAACAGAGTACAAAGCTTACAGGACCTGTAAAAAATGCAAATATAACCGTAATCCTTATTGACTTTATAAAAACCTTGTCGGAAAGGAAAAGGGTGGTATAATTGGAAAGTCCTGTAAATTCAGGCGACTGTACCATATTGAAATCCGTGAATCCAATCGGCACGGACATCAGAACGGGTACAACCGTAAACATCACAAACAGAATCATAAAAGGAGCAAGCATCAGATAACATTCACTGTTTTTCCTGACTTCTGAAAATATTTTTTTCAGCAACGCTATTCTCTCCTTTCTTCACTGATATTTTCCTGCTTTCTGAAAATTTCGTCGTTTATATCACGATTATACCAAAGAAACGTATCACGGGGGTTTTCGTGTTCATTGACCACTTCCCTGAAAGCATTCATAATATTTCTTGTTACGGAATATGACGATGGTATAACAGGTATTTCAACAAGTTCTTCACGCTGATCAAAAAGCCTTTCAAGTTCACTGTCCGACCATGAAAGACGTTTAAGAGCCTCGGTATTTGCCGTGTTAAAACGTCCCATTGTTCCGAGAAGTCCTTCTGTCTGATTACCGTAACGAACCTGTGTATCCGTATCCGTAAACCACTTTATAAACTCCCATGCATTTTCAGTATTTTCCGTCTTTCTGAAAATAACAGCTCCCGAAGTATCTGAATTTACGGCATGGGAAAGAGTACCATTGTTTTCTGTTGCAGGGACGGGACAAAAATTCCATAATCCTCTTATTTCGGGAGAGGCATATGAAAGCTGATTAAAAAAAGTATAATCGGAAATAACAAGCGGATATTCTCCTGTTCTGAAACGGCTGAAAGTATCGTAGGACTGTTCAAAACTGTATTCGGTATAGAAATCCGTCCACTGTTCAAAAGCCTCAATGGCTTCCACAGAATCAAAGACAGATTTTGTCATATTCTGATTATAATAATTTTTTCCTCTTTGTAGTAACAACATTGCAAAAGTATGACCTGTTTCAGTTGACGGAGAAATTTCTGTTGACGGTAGAACAAGTCCAACGGACATATAATTCCTTTGTATCGAGGGGAGCATATTCATGAGATTTTCCCAGGTTTCAGGCGGTGAAGTGTAACCGAGTTCAGAAAGAATATCTGTACGGTAAAAAAGCATTGGAAAACTCTGCGTTATTGGCAGACCGTAAACACCGCCGTTATATTCATAGTGGGTCATGGCGTTTTCCTGAAAACGTCCCGTAATTTCCTGATAGTCATCAAACTTTGAAACGTCAACAAGCAAACCACGGACAGCAAGGTTAACAGGATATTCCCCACCAAGAAACAAAGCAACGTCAGGACCTTTTCCCGCAAGTGAAGCCTCAACTATTCCTCCGTTCACAAGGCTTACGGAAACGGGAATACCTGTATCACGAATAAAGTCGTCTGTCATTTCCTTTACGGTCTGAGCCTGTTCACGTCCGAGATTAACCCATACATTCAGGGCTTTTTCACCTGTAACGTCGGAAAGTGTTGAATAGTCCTCAAAGAAAGAACCGAAAAACGACTTTATGCCAAACCAAAGCGACATGAAAAAATTACTTCTGTATTCAGAAAAATCAACTCCTGCCGTTGCAAATTCAATGTAATCTACTTCAAGTGGCTGGTCACGACATTCTCTTATCCATGACGAAACAGAAGTTATATTTTCTTTAATCTGTGAAAGATAAAGCGGAATCTTCAACGGTTTTTTAATGCACTTGTCAAGAATTACAGTCATTCGTTCAATGACAGCCGCTTCAGAACCCAATACATCGGAAAGACTTTCAATACCGTTCTGAATATCTTTGAGTTCGTTGGAAATCCTTTGAAATTCGTCGGTAAGTTCAGGGATTTTTTCATGTACGTAATAATCTGTATACTTATCGGGAGAAGGACCTGTAATCATGAGAATTTTTCTGTAATATGTATTGAGTTCGGAAACAATATTTTCAAGTTTACGGATATAATCACCTATTTCACCCGTTACACATTCCATTGTAAAAGTGTGGTCAGAATCTGCCGTAAGCCATATATAGATACTTTCACCGTCCGATTCGGGACAAACAAGATTCCAGTCGTTATCATAGCAGAATTTTACCTGATTAAGTTCTTTACAGGGAACTTTTCCGTCAACATATATACGTCTGTTTGAATAAAACCCCCTCATCTGATTCTGACGGTACTTTATTCCGATTTTATACCAGCCGTCGTTTTTTATATCTTCCTTTCCGATAACCCACGTTGCAGACTGTAATGCTTTTTTCCAGTTTCCCGCACCGAAAGTATTATAAACTACTTTTACAGGGTCGGACGGCGAAACAAGATAATCCGTATTGTCATAAGTCGGAAAAAGTGTTGAATCAGATTTATAAATGGCATTTTCACCCTCTATTCTGAAAATATTTTCCGTTTCCGAAAAAATATTGACATTATCTTTATATTCACTGTATGAGGGTAATTCTTCATGATTATATAACTTAAAACTCTCAATGACAAATTCTGCTTTTTCAGACTCAAAAGTTATTTCATGCGTTCCCTTTCCGAGATAAAAAAATAGTGGTTCACTGAAAAGTCCGTCAATGTCATTAAAATCACTGTTCTGCCACATTCCCTGCTGAACCTGCGGAGAACGTACCTGATTTCCATGTGAATCCTTATATATATCCTTTTCACTGACCCATACTCTGTTAAGAGTAATACGTGAAGCTGTATCATACGGAATTTCACCGTCAATACTCATTGAAAACTCTATTGCAGAACTGTCCGAATCAAGCGGAAAATAAGTCATGTTCATGCAGTAAATTCCCGTTTCCCCAACATCTATACTATAGGAAACTTTTCCGCCACTGCTTTCCCATATCAGCACATTTTCTTTCTGACCGTAACTACCTGTGGAAAAATTTCCGTTCTCGGCGGAAACATAGTCTTTTCCGTAAACTTCAATAACCTTGTCGGGACGGTTTTCCGAACAATACAAATCATAATAGTCACTGTATGAAATACGTTCCGTATCTTCTGTATCAATGCGGTAATAATCATCATACATGACTGAAAGTGTTTCGGCTGATGCCTGAAAACTTTCCTCCGCAAATGCCGGCATTATTCCGTTTCCCGACAAAACAGCAACCGACATAATACACGACAGCAGGACAAAACAGATTTTCTTTATCAACATCAAATCACCTGCATAATATTTTTATTTCTATAAAACAAGTATATCAATTTTGTTGCGGACTGTCAAGAATTATCCGACACCAAAAAAGACGGTTTTCAAGAAACCGCCCTTTGAATCATTCCGCTGAAAACTTTTTTATTTCCTCCTGCACAATGCGTTCCATATCACATATTACTTTGTATTTTGCACGGTCGGGGGTAAGTCTGTAAAGTTCAACAAGCTGTTTTTCTTCGCTGTTAAGGTCGCTCCTGAACTCTCCCAAAAGTATATAGTCAATTGAAGTATTAAGATAATCGGCAATTTTTATAAGAATATCGCCATTCGGGAGACTTCCTCTTTTCCAGTTTCCAGTACTTCCGGTAGCAATACCAAGATTACTGAGCATATTTGTTACAGTAGTTCCCTTTTCCTTGCAGATAAAACGCAGTCTTTCATAAAACGTCACAAATATAACCTCCTTATTTTGTAAAAATTACACAAACTTATAAATATAAGCAAATT
This sequence comes from Ruminococcus sp. UBA3280, assembly GCA_002362175.1. Classification (GTDB taxonomy): domain Bacteria; phylum Bacillota; class Clostridia; order Oscillospirales; family Ruminococcaceae; genus Ruminococcus. The sequence goes on along the minus strand of DETU01000026.1, from coordinate 208 downwards.
CCGCTTGACAAATTCATAAAAATGAGTATAATGTATTATAGGCATAGAATGTAAAAATATATCAGCTTAACTATATATTATATCATATTTCAGAAATTTTCGCAATAAAATTGTCGAAATTTGTTACAATTCATCAAATAAGCAAAACACAGTTTAAATTTGTGTATTTTCAATAAAAATTAATTGAGTCTGAAAAAAATCAATAATA
>DETU01000080.1:1230-11933 GCA_002362175.1 Ruminococcus sp. UBA3280 | reverse complement strand
TGAATATTTATGAAAATTTTTCCAATTATTTATCACGAGGTGAAGAAAATGAAAAAAAACATAATCTTTTTCGGCGGTCTTGTTCTTGCGGTTATAATTTCAAATATCGGTTCATTCGTCAGAGACGGACAGGCTCTTGACGAACTCAGGGGGAGTGTTTTACGTTTACATATTCTTGCTGAATCGGATAGCGAATATGACCAGAATCTGAAAATCAAAGTGCGTGACAAACTTCTTGAAAGTGATATTTTCAGTGGTGCTAAGTCACTGGAGGAGGCTGAAAAGCTTGCAGAGGAAAAACTTCCCGAAATTATTGACATTGCTGAACAGACACTCATGGAAAACGGCTGTGATATTCCCGTTACTGCGGAACTGACAGACATGGACTTTGATGAGAGGGTTTACGGGAATATTACCATGCCTTCGGGAAACTACAGGGCTTTACGTATAAAAATAGGTTCTGCAAAAGGTCGTAACTGGTGGTGCGTCATGTACCCTCCGCTTTGTATTCCGTCAGCCTGTGAAATTGAGGAAAACGAAGATGCGGAAGAAGTATTTTTCACTGAAAAGGAGATTGATATAATGAACAAGCCGAAAAAATATAAAGTGCGTTTCGCTATATGGGACAAACTTAAAAGCATATTTGATTGATGATTTGTGGAAAATGACAATTTTTTTTTTTTCTGTTGACAAAATGAAAATAAAGATGTATAATATTCAGGTAAACAAAGCAGGACTTTGCGTTCTCACCGTCCGGTTTTACTAAAGCGGTTAATAATTACAGCTGTTTTCTTCCTTTGGGTTGATTTGGTTTCATTGTGACAGTTGTTATTATAGTGGGTGCGGAATGTTTCTGCACTCATTTTTGTTTTTTATCAGTATAGTTGGAGGTGCTTGACTATTAGCAAACAGGAACTGCAGATTAATGAAGAGATTAGGGACAGAGAAGTTCTCGTAATCGACGCTGAAGGAAAAAAACTCGGCGTAATGTCAGCAAAAGAGGCTCAGCAGATAGCATTTGACCAGGAGCTTGACCTCGTTAAAATCGCTCCGCAGGCAACACCGCCCGTGTGTCGTATCATGGACTACGGAAAGTACTGCTTTGAACAGACGAAGCGTGAAAAGGAAGCAAGAAAAAATCAGAAAGTCGTTTCAATCAAGGAAATCAGAATGTTTTCCACTATCGATACGCACGACTTTGAAACCAAGGTCAATCAGGCTGTGAAGTTTTTGCAGGGCGGAGATAAACTCAAGGTTTCGGTAAGATTCCGTAAGAGAGCAATCGCTCACCCCCAGCTCGGCGAAGAACTGCTCGAGCGTTTCAGAGAGGCAGTTTCGGGAGTCGGCACAGTTGACAAGCCAGCTAAAATGGAGGGACGCAGTATTGTTATGTTTGTTTCTCCGAAAGCATCAAAGTAAGAACTGACCTGTTCTGAATTAAGGAGGATTATAAAATGGCAAAGGTTAAGGTTAAAACTCATTCAGGTGCAAAAAAGCGTTTTAAGGTTACAGGAAGCGGTAAGGTAAAGTATCAGCATACCAATAAAAGACACAGACTTACTCAGAAAGATACAAAGCGTAAGAGAATCGCCCGTAACGCAGGTGTTGCAGATTCTACAAACGCTCCTACAATCAAGAAGCTCGTTCCTTATCTTTAATTTTTCAGGAACACCAATCGTTTTCCCGTAATTTTATTTTTGGAGGTATAAGAATATGGCACGTGTCAAGGGTGCAATGATGACTCGCAAGAGAAGAAATAAAACTTTAAAGCTTGCTAAAGGTTACTTCGGTTCAAAGAGCAAGCACTTCAAGATGGCTAAACAGGCTGTTATGAAGTCAGGCAATTATGCTTATGTAGGAAGAAAGCAGAAAAAGAGACAGTTCAGACAGCTTTGGATTACAAGAATTTCCGCAGCTGCAAAGCTTAACGGCATGAACTACTCAACATTTATGAACGGCTGCAAGAAGGCTGGCATTACTCTTAACAGAAAGATGCTTTCAGAAATTGCTATCAACGACGCAGCAGGTTTCACAGCTATTGCTGAAAAGGCAAAGGCTGCTCTTTAATTTATGTCTGAAACACGCTTCTTAATTAAATTAGAGGCGTGTTTTTAAATAATATAAGGTATAGGAGGAATCCGAACTTTTGGAAAATATAATCACATCTAAGGATAATCCTGTTATCAAGCTGTATCAGAAACTTTCCGCTTCAAAAAAGGAAAGGATTCAGTACGGCTTATTTGTATTGGAGGGAGAGCGTATAGTTGAAGATGCTCTCAGGGAAGAAAGCGGTATAACTCAGCTTATCTTTACAGAAAAGGCTTTTGAAAAATACGGCAGACAAATGATTCAGGCTGATTTGAGAGATACAAGGACAATTGTTATTTCAAATGAACTTGGAAACAGAATTGCTTCAACTGATAGTACTCAGGGGGTTTTTGCGGTTTGCCGTATACCTGAAAAACGCAGTCTCGTCTTTAAGGACGATGGAAAGTATATAGTCCTTTTCGGACTTCAGGACCCGGGAAATGTCGGAATGATTATCCGTACCGCCGACGCACTCGGAATAGACGGCATTATTCTTTCGGGTTCGTGCGACCTCTACAGTCCGAAAGTTATCCGTTCTACAATGGGTTCTGTTTTCAGGACACATATATTTATTGAAAATGATACGGACAGACTTTTTTCAATGCTGAATGAAAATCATGTTTTTACGTCTGCTTCCGTAATAGACAAAAATGCGGAAAAAATTACGGAATGTGGTTTCAGCGGACGACAGGCGGTGTTTATCGGAAACGAGGGAAACGGACTTCCAAAAAGTATTTCTGAACGCTGTGACAGGCGTGTCACGATTCCCATGAGCAGTAATATAAATTCACTCAATGCCGCAATGGCAGCAGGTATTCTTATGTGGGAATTAAAAAAGTAATAATATAAAGCGGGGGTTTTTAGTGGATAATATTAAGTACTGGTTATGGCTTGTAATGGTTTTCAGTTCGGAAAGCAGAATAATGTGGAAAATCATAAGGGAGTGTGAAAGTGCTTCAGACGCATATTTCAAGCTTTCATCAGGTGAAACCGATATGAAACTTACCGAAAAACAAATTAAAAATGTACAGAGATGTTCTCTTGAACAGGCAGAAAGTCTTATTGAATATTGCAGAAAACTGGGAATAAACGTAATATGTTATGATTCACCTGAATATCCCGATAATCTCAGACATATAATTGACCCACCTGCTGTTCTTTATTATAAGGGAGATATTACCTGCGTTTTGGGTGACAGGACTGTTGCATGTGTGGGTACAAGAAAACCAAGTCCTTATACTGTTTCTGTTACTTCGGAAATATGCAGGGAACTTTCAGGATACGGATTTACTGTAATAAGTGGTTTTGCGGTAGGAGTGGATATAGTTTCACATCTTGCGGCAGTAAATATAAACCGTCCGACCGCCTGTGTGCTTGGATGTGGAATTGATATTAATTATCCTGCTGAAAACTTTAAGTTCAGGGACAGCATTATAAAAAGCGGTGGTGTATTCATTTCGGAATATCCACCCGGAACACCTGCTTATTCGTCGAATTTTCCAAAGAGAAACAGAATACTTTCCGCTCTCGGCAAAGCAACTATAGTATTTGAGGCGGCAGGTAAAAGTGGTTCTATCAATACCGCTTTAATTTCTGTTGAACAGGGAAAGGAACTTTTCTGTATTCCTCCGTCGGATATCAAAGACAAGCGGTATGCGGGAAATATCAGTCTCCTCAGAAGTTTTGCACTTCCTCTTTACAGTTGTGACGAAATACTTGATTTTTTCAGTATTGAACGCAGAAAGGCTGATGCTTTTTCAGAACCTGTAAATAATAAACCCGTTTTTAAACGTTCTTTGTCGGAAATTAAAAAAGCGGTTTCTACGGAAAATAAAACGGCGGAAAAAATTGTGGAAAGTGATATCGGAAAAGAAGATGAGAAGTATAAGTCACTTAATTCTGTCCAGCGTGAAATTGTCGGACTGCTTAAAGACTGTACTCTCCATATTGATGTTATTGCATACAAGCTGAAAATAGATGTTATGGAACTTATGCCGGAACTGACAGAACTTGAATTAAATGATATAATAAAGGCTCTGCCGGGAAAACTATTTAAAATATGTTGATTTTTCAGAAGAAGGGGTAAAGGATAATGCCGGATTTAGTTATAGTTGAATCGCCTGCAAAGGCAAAAACAATACAGAAGTATCTCGGTTCAGGATATGAAGTTATAGCTTCAATGGGACATATCCGTGACCTGCCGAAATCAAAGATGGGGGTAGATACGGAAAACAATTTTGCTCCCCAGTACGTTGATATGAAAGGCAAGGAAGATGTTATAAAGGAACTCAGGAAGCACGCAAAGAAGTGTGATAAGATTTATCTTGCGACTGACCCTGACCGTGAGGGTGAAGCGATTTCATGGCATATCGCACAGATGCTCAAGCTGGATATAAATGATAATAACCGTGTTGCTTTCAATGAAATCACAAAGTCAGGCGTGCAGAACGGTATGAACAGTCCGCACAAGATAGATACTGACCTTGTGAACGCACAGCAAGCAAGACGTATACTTGACCGTCTCGTAGGATATAAACTTAGTCCTTTTTTATGGAAAAAAGTTAAAAAAGGACTTTCCGCAGGACGTGTTCAGACGGTAGCGGTAAGAATTATAGTTGACAGAGAAAATGCCATAAGAAAGTTTGTTCCAAAAGAATACTGGTCAATTGACGCAAAATTCACTGCACCTTCGTCAAAAAAGGTTTTTGAAGCGTCGCTTGTATCGGTAGACGGAAAGAAAATAAACATTCCCGACCAGTCGGGAAAATCCGACAGCAAAAAGATTGAAATTTCATGCAGGGCTGATGCTGATGAAATTCTTAAAAAACTTGAAAATGCGGAGTATAAAGTTATTTCGGTAAAAAAGCGTGTTACTAAGAAACAGCCGTCACCGCCTTTCATAACTTCAACAATGCAGCAGGAAGCGTCAAGAAAGTTGAATTTCAGTTCAAAGCGTACAATGAAAACAGCCCAGGAACTCTATGAGGGCGTTGACATTGAGGGAATAGGTGCGGTAGGTCTTATAACTTATATGAGAACCGACAGTCTGAGAATTTCAGCAGAGGCAAAAAATTCTGCTTTGCAGTATATTGAAACGGTTTACGGCAAAGATTATATGTCGCCACGTGATTTCAAGTCGGGAAAAAATGCTCAGGACGCTCATGAAGCAATACGTCCGTCAACTCCCGAGCTTACTCCTGAAAGGGTAAAAAACAGTTTAACAAGTGACCAGTACAGGTTGTATAAACTTATATGGGAAAGATTCATTGCAAGTCAGATGGCAACGGCTCTGCTTGATACAACGTCCGTCGATATTGAGGCAAACGGCTGTATGTTCAGGTCGTCAGGATATTCCGTTAAATTTGACGGCTTTATGATTCTATATGTGGATTCCGAATCGTCAGAAGAAAATAAAAAAGAACTTCCGATTATAAATAAGGACGATATTCTTGAACTTAAATCAATTGACGGAAATCAGCATTTCACTCAGCCTCCACCGAGGTATACGGAAGCTTCTCTAATCAAGACTCTTGAGGAAAACGGAATAGGCAGACCGAGTACGTATGCACCTACAATTACTACAATTACGGCAAGACAGTATGTTGAACGTGACGGAAAATCACTGAAACCAACAAATCTCGGTGAAGTTATAACGGAACTCATGAAAGAACATTTCAGTAAAATTGTTGATTCGCAGTTTACCGCCGAAATGGAAAACAGTCTTGACGAAATTGAACAGGGTATGAAAGACTGGGTTGCGACACTTCATGATTTTTATGACGAATTTTCCGATACACTGGAAAAAGCCGAGAAAGCTATGGACGGAAAGCGTGTTAAAGTTCCCGACGAGGAAACGGATATAAAGTGCGAACTTTGCGGAAAAAATATGGTTATCAAATTCAGCCGTTACGGAAAATTCCTTGCCTGTCCCGGATTCCCCGACTGTAAGAATACAAAGCAGATTGTTACGGAAGCAGAGGGAAACTGTCCGAAATGCAATGGTAAAATGTTGTTGAAAAAGTCCAAGAGGGGAAGAAGTTTTTACGGTTGCGAAAACTATCCCGACTGTAATTTTATGACATGGAATACACCGTCAAAGGAAGTATGTCCTGAATGTAAAAAGACGCTTTTTGTAAAAGGCGGAAAATTCGGAAAGCTCATATGTGAAAATGAAAACTGCGGATATGAAAGAGAGCTGAAAAAATGAGTGAAACGGTAAATGTAATAGGAGCAGGTCTGGCAGGCTGTGAAGCTTCTTGGATACTTGCTCAGAACGGTATAAAAGTACGGCTTTATGAAATGAAGCCCGAAAAATTTTCTCCTGCTCACAAGTACGGCGGTTTTGCGGAACTGGTATGCTCAAATTCCCTCAAAGCTTCACGTCTTGAATCCGCAGCGGGACTTCTCAAATATGAAATGGAAATGCTTGGCTCACTTACTGTTCCGTGTGCAAAGGAAAACTCGGTTGAAGCGGGAGGAGCGTTGGCTGTAGACAGGGAAAAATTTTCAGACAGCGTTACGGAAAAAATAAAGAACCACCCTTTTATTGAAGTAATCGGCGGAGAAGTTACAGAAATTCCCGACGGAATTACAATAATTGCAACAGGTCCGCTTACTTCGGGTGCAATGGCTGAAAATATAAAGAGTATCTGCGGTGAGGGACTCAGTTTCTATGATGCGGCAGCACCTATAGTCACCGCAGAAAGTCTTGACATGGATAAAGTGTTTTTTGCCTCACGTTATGACAGAGGTGATGCAGATTATATAAACTGTCCTATGGACAAGGAAGAATATCTTGCTTTTTATGAAGCACTTGTTTCGGCGGAAAGAGTTCAGTTAAAGGACTTTGAAACACACCCTTTCAGCGTTTATGAGGGCTGTATGCCTATTGAAGTGCTTGCTTCAAGAGGTGTTGACACCATGCGTTTCGGACCTATGAAACCGGTCGGTATTACTGATATAAGAACAGGCAGACGACCTTATGCTGTTGTACAGTTAAGGCGTGAAAACCGTGAGGGTACGCTTTTTAATCTTGTAGGTTTTCAGACAAATCTGAAATTCGGAGAACAGAAAAGAGTGTTTTCAATGATAACGGGTCTTGAAAATGCGGAGTTCATGCGTTACGGCGTTATGCACAGGAACACTTTTATAAACAGTCCGAAGTTGCTTGATTCTGATTTTTCGCTGAGGGAAAATCCCAACATATATTTTGCGGGACAGATAACAGGTGTTGAGGGATATATGGAGTCGGCAATGAGCGGACTTATAGCAGGTATTTCAGCAGTGCGTAGAATAAAGGGTCTTGAACCCCTGAAACTTCCGTCAGATACCATGACGGGTGCGTTGACGGCATATATAAGTGACCCTTATAATAACGGAAAATTTCAGCCTATGGGTGCAAATATGGGAGTACTTCCTGCTATCAGCGTAAGAATAAAGGATAAAAAACAGAAATACGGCGTTTATGCAAACCGTGCCGTAGAATCGCTTAAACATGAGTTGGAAAGGATTGACTATGAAAATAATAGTTGACGCATTCGGCGGAGATAATGCACCACTGGAAGTTCTGAAAGGCTGTGAAAGGGCGGTCAGCGAACTCGGTGTTAATATTATACTTACAGGACATGAAAAGAAAATAAAAAGATGTGCGGAAAAAAACGGAATAAGTCTTGACGGTATGGAAATCGAACATACAAGCGAAGTTTTTGACATACATGAAGAACCTAAGGAAATTATTAAATCGGGAAAAAACACATCTATGGCTCTCGGTCTGAAACTTCTCGCAGACGGCAGAGGTGACGCTTTTGTTTCGGCTGGAAGTACGGGGGCTTTAGTAATGGGGGCGACGTTTATTGTCAAGCGTATAAAGGGCATAAAGAGAGTTGCACCGTCTCCTGTTCTTCCTGCTGACAATGGAAGTTTTATTCTTACCGACGCAGGTGCAAATACAGAATGTCGTCCCGAAATGCTTGTACAGTTTGCCATCATGGGTAGTGCCTATATGGAGAAAGTAATGGGCGTAAGAAAGCCGAAAGTCGCACTCCTGAACATAGGTGCGGAGGAGACAAAGGGCAGGGAACTTGAAACGGAATCCTATAAACTTCTTGAAAAATCAGGTCTTAATTTTGTCGGAAACATTGAAGCAAGGGATATTCCGAAAGGTGAATGTCATGTTGTCGTTACAGACGGCTTTACGGGAAATATCGTCCTTAAACTCTATGAGGGAATGGGTTCTTTTTTCAGTAAGAAGATAAAGTGGATTTTTTCGGGAACGGGAAAAATCGGTGCGGTATTTTCACTTGGAAAAATCAAAAAATTCCGTAAACAGATGGACTATAAGGAAGTGGGCGGTTCTGCTCTTCTCGGTGTGAAAAAGCCTGTTATAAAGGCTCACGGAAGTTCCGACGGCACTGCATTTTTCAATGCTGTAAGACAGGCACAGAAATGTGTTAAAACGGACGTTTCGGGAGTAATTGAAAAATACGCTGTAAAAATGGCAGAAATTTCAAAGGAGTTGTAAAAATGGATAAAATTTCAAAACTGGAAGAAATTATCGGATACAAATTCAAAGATAAGAATCTTATTTATCAGGCTTTGTCACATTCTTCATATGCCAATGAAAAGAAAAATCCGTCAGGAAGCAATGAACGTCTTGAATTTCTCGGCGACAGCGTACTTTCAATAGTTGTTTCCGACTATTTATATAAAAGTCTCAAAGTGGCGGAGGGCGAACTGACAAAAATGCGTGCTTCGCTTGTCTGCGAGAAGTCACTTCACGTCTTTGCACAGCAGATAAATCTCGGTGAGTTTCTTTTTCTCGGAAAAGGTGAGGAAAATACGGGCGGACGTGAAAGACCGTCAATTCTTGCTGACGCTTTTGAAGCGGTAATTGCGGCTATTTATCTTGATGGAGGAATTGAACCTGCTGCAAAGCATATCCTGCGTTTTATGCCTGATGACGTTCAGCACCCGCAAAAACCTGCTTTCAGTGATTTCAAGACAGTCCTGCAGGAAATTGTACAGAAGAATCCCGAAGAAAAAGTAGAGTATGCACTTATAGGTGAGGAAGGACCTGACCATAATAAGCGTTTTGTTGTTGAAGTACGTCTTAATTCGCAGGTTATCGGAAGCGGAAAGGGCAGGAGCAAAAAGGAAGCAGAACAGCTTGCCGCTAAAGAAGCACTGCAGCTCATGGGTTATGAAGCACAGTAATATTTCGATTTTTATTGCTCATGTAGGCTGTCCGAATATGTGCAGTTTCTGTAATCAGCATACTATAAGCGGTGCGGAAAAAGTTCCATCTGCGGAAGAAGTACGAGAGATATGTGAAAAAGCATTTAATGAGATAAGATGTCCTGAAAATACCGAAATAGCGTTTTTCGGAGGGAGTTTCACGGCGATTCCCCGCGACTATATGATTCAGCTTCTTGAAACGGCTTATAAATTTGTCGGTGATGGAAAATTTCACGGTATAAGGATTTCAACCCGTCCCGACTGTATAGACAGGGAAGTACTTGAACTGCTGAAAAAGTACGGTGTCACGGCGATTGAACTCGGAGCTCAGTCAATGAATGACGACGTTTTAGAAGCAAATGACAGAGGACATACTTCAGATGACGTTTTCAATGCCTGTCGTCTCATACGTGAGTATGGTTTTGAACTCGGTTTACAGATGATGGTCGGACTTTATAAAAGTACCGAAAAAATTGAGTTTGAAACCGTTGATGATATTGTTGAAATACGTCCTGATACGGTGAGGATTTATCCTGTTGTGATACTTAAAGGTACTAAACTTGCGGAACTTCTTGAATCAGATGAATATAAGCCGTTTGAATCTGAAACTGTTTTTGACATATGTTCCGTTGCACTTATGCGTTTTGAGTATGAGGGGATAAAAGTAATAAAGTGCGGACTTCATGCAAGCGAATTTGTAGAGCGTGATATGGTCGGCGGATTCTATCACCCCGCATTCCGTGAAGTCTGTGAAAGCCTTATTTACAGGTGGAGAACGGAAGAATTTATTGCATATAATGAACATCAAGACAATATTTACAGAATTGCCGTTAATCCGTCCTGTATAAGCAAAGCAGTCGGACAGAAAAAATCAAATGTTGAATATTTCAGGAGCAGGGGCATTGAAATAAAATTTATCGGTGACGGTAATATTCCTGTTTACGAAGTCGGGGAGGTGAAATGAATTGTATCTTAAATCACTTGAAATACAGGGTTTTAAGTCTTTTCCGGACAAAATAAGCCTTACTTTTGACAAGGGACTTACGGCGGTAGTAGGTCCGAACGGTAGCGGAAAAAGTAATATCGGCGATTCGGTTCGCTGGGTTCTTGGAGAACAGTCAACAAAAACCCTCAGGGGAAACAAAATGGAGGACGTTATTTTTTCCGGTACTGTTGCAAGAAAAGCTATGGGTTTCGCCGCCGTTACCCTTAATATAGACAATTCTGACGGAACTATTGCCGACGCAGGTGAAGAAATAGCCGTAACACGAAAACTCTACCGCAGTGGTGACAGTGAATACATGATAAACGGAAAACCTGTCCGTCTTAAAGACATAAACGAGCTTTTTATGGATACGGGTCTTGGGCGTGACGGTTATTCG
>DETU01000080.1:0-946 GCA_002362175.1 Ruminococcus sp. UBA3280 | reverse complement strand
GGTCTTGGGCGTGACGGTTATTCGATTATCGGACAGGGAAGAATTGCCGAAATAGTAGGTGCAAAGAGTAACGAACGCCGTGATATATTTGAGGAAGCGGCAGGAATTTCAAAATTCCGTTATAAGAAACTTGAAGCAGAGCGGAAACTTACAGCTGCACAGGAAAATATGGTCAGGCTTACTGACATTCATGCCGAACTTGAAAGCAGAATTGAACCGCTGAAAATTCAGGCACAGAAAGCGGAAAAATTCGTTGAACTGGCGGAAGAAAGAAAAAAACTTGAAATTTCGGTGTGGGTCAGCCGTCTTGAAGAAATGAAAAAGACTCTTGAACAGCTTGAGGAAAAAATTCTTATAAGCCGTACCGAGTACGAAAACATTGAGAATGATATTCGTGAACAGGAAAAGAAGCTTGACGACGGTTACAGGAAGATGCAGGAAAGTACGGTGCGGTCAGATGAACTTCGTCGTAAAATGCTTGAAGAAGAACAGAACGCATCAAAGATGAAATCTGATACGGCTGTACTTGAAAATGATATAAAACATTGTGAAACGGCTAAAGCTTCGGCGGAAAAAAGTATTGAAGAATCCGAAAAAACACGTGCTTCCCTTATCAGTCAGAGAAAGAACGCAGAAGAAAGTATTTCTAATCTTGAACAGCAACGCTTTGAACTGCTGAAAGATATTTCGGAAACGGAGAAAAGTTTTGAAAAGGCAGAGAAAGATAGTTCACAGCTTGGCGACAGCGTTGACAGAGCAGGAAGTGAGATAAACAGTCTGTATATAAAACAGAGTGAATATCGTTTTTCTTGTGAATCTTCAAAAAGGACAGTTGAAGAAGAAACACAGCGACTTGCGGAACTGCGTGAAAAAAGCGGTTCGGACGAAAAAACTTTCTGCGGATATATTGAAAAAATAAGTCTTTATAAGGAAAATTCTGAAAAAC
>DETU01000048.1 GCA_002362175.1 Ruminococcus sp. UBA3280 | reverse complement strand
ACAAGACTTTTTTCAAAAGTTTCAGTATTTATATTGCTGAAATTTATGAGATTATTGATATAAATAACTGTTTCTTTTATATTTCCGCATATCAGTTCTAATTCAAACAAGTTCGGATTTTCAGGGCTTTTAAGAAATAACTCGTCAAGTTTACTATTGTACAGATTTTCTGACATATTATTCCAATCTGCCAGAAGTCCCAGTGCAAGTATTTTTTTCAATTCAAATCACCTCTGATATTATTTTACAGTATATCAGATTTTTTGTCAATTATAATTATTTTTGTAAACATATGGATTTTTTGGAAAAAACGTGATATAATTGTTTCTATATTCATGTATGGAGGTTTAAAATCATGCTTTTAGCTGTAGACATAGGAAATACAAACATAGTTTTCGGTTGTGTGAACGATGAAAATGAAGTTGTGCTTTTTGAAAGGATTTCGACGAATCACCACGCAACCGCAACTGAGTATGCTGTACTTATTAAAAATATACTTGAAATGAACAGTTTTGGTCTGTCGGATATAGACGACGCAGTTATGTCATCTGTTGTGCCGTCAGTAGCTGGAACAGTAGTTCAGGCTGTAAAAAAACTTTTCGGCATTGATATAATGACAGTAGGTCCGGGTGTGAAAACAGGTCTGAATATACTCATTGACAACCCCGCACAGCTTGGAAGTGACCAGGTTGTTGACGCTGTTGCAGGAATCAATCAGTATCCTGTACCGCAGATTATTATTGACATGGGAACGGCTACCACCGTTTCGGTAGTTGACGGAAACAAAAATTATCTCGGCGGTCTTATAATTGCAGGAATGGGAACGGCTTCCGACGCTCTTACGTCCAAAACCGCCCAGCTTCCCAAAATAAATTTTGAAGTTCCTGCGAAAGTAATCGGTACGAATACTATAGACTGTATGAAAAGTGGCATGATGTATTCAAATGCCTGTGCTTTGGACGGTATTATTGAACGTATTGAAGAAGAACTCGGTGAAAAGTGTACAGTGGTGGCGACAGGTGGACTTTCCGAAATTGTTGTGCCATTGTGCAGACGTGATATTATTCTTGATAAAAGCCTGCTGATAAAAGGTCTTACTATTATTTACAGGAAAAACAAGCCACGTAAATAAAATTAAGTTTATTATTAAAGCCGTCGAATTGACGGCTTTTTTGTCATATTACTGATATTTCGGTTCACAGGTAAGATTTATACCGAGTCTTTTAAATATTCTTTCATCAACCGCTGAAAGAATTACCGTTGAATGAACTTCACACCCACGCAGTTTAGAAATCTGTTCCATAGCTTTTTTTGCATTTTCGTCAGTATTGGCACATATGGAAAGTGCTATAAGCGTTTCGTCGGTATGAATACGGGGGTTATTGTTACCGAGGTGCTGGACTTTGAGATTCTGAATAGGTTCGATTACATGAGGTGACATAAGAAGAACATTGTCAGGAATACCGCCGAAATATTTAAGTGCATTAAGAAGAAGGGCGGAAGATGCACCAAGAAGATTTGAAGTACGTCCTGTAAGTATAGTACCGTCGGGAAGTTCCATAGCTGTAGCAGGTGCATTTGTTTCCTGTTCCCTTGCAAGAGCAGCAGCTACAACTTTGCGGTCGTCAGTGTTAACGTTAACCTGTTTCATAAGGAGTTCAAGCTTATAAACCTCATCTTCGGAAATAAGACCTTTACGGTGGTCGCACATTGCAACATAATATCTTCTTATAATTTCGTCCTTTGCCGCACGGCTTACAACTTCGTCGTCAACAATACAGTTTCCTGCCATATTAACACCCATATCAGTAGGAGATTTATAAGGTGATTCACCTAAAATATTATCAAACATAGCATTAAGTACGGGGAAAATCTCAACATCACGGTTATAGTTTACAGTCGTTTTTCCGTAAGCTTCAAGATGAAAAGGGTCAATCATATTAACGTCATTAAGGTCGGAGGTTGCAGCCTCATAAGCGATATTTACAGGGTGACGGAGCGGAATGTTCCATATCGGGAAAGTCTCAAACTTTGCATATCCTGCATTGAGACCTCTTTTGTGTTCATGATAAATCTGTGAAAGACAGGTTGCCATTTTACCGCTTCCCGGACCGGGAGCAGTAACAACAACAAGACGGCGTGATGTTTTTATGTAGTCATTTTTTCCGTAACCCTCATCACTGATTATACGTCTGAGGTTTGAAGGATAACCGTCAATATGATAATGGTGGTAAACCTTAACGCCAAGTGCTTCCAGTCTGCTCTGAAAAGCATCTACAGACGGCTTTTTTTCGTATTGGGTGAGAACAACACTGCTTACATAAAGACCGATTTTCGTAAAAACATTGAAAAGACGTATAACATCAACATCATATGTTATACCGAGGTCTCCTCTAACTTTGTTTTTTTCAATATCCCCCGAATTGATAACTATAACAATTTCAGCCTCGTCTTTAAGCTGAAGAAGCATTTGTAACTTACTGTCAGGCTTGAATCCCGGGAGTACTCTTGACGCATGGTAGTCATCAAAAAGCTTACCTCCAAATTCAAGATAAAGCTTGTCTCCAAACTGTGAAATACGTTCTCTGATGTGTTCAGACTGCATACGCAGGTATTTATCGTTGTCGAAACCGATTTTATTTTCTTCAATAGCCATAAAATAATTACCTCCTGAATAATTCAATATTTATTATATACCAAAGCCGTAAAAAAAGCAAGCAAAAAATCCTGCCCTGTTAAAGCAGGATTTATAAATCAATGATAATATGAGTCAATGCCGAAATATTCTTCAAGTGTAAGATAGGGATCACCCATTTCAATAGCCTTGCTGTGAATCTTATAAGACATATCAGTACCTACATAACGAATATGCCATGATTCATATTTATAGCCTGTTATATCCTGTTTTGACTGCGGATAACGAATAATAAAACCGTATTCATAGCAATGTGCCTCCAGCCATATTGCCTCGGGTGTTCCTATGAAAGTATCGTCAATCTGATTGACATCAATGGCAAGTCCCGACTGATGTTCAGAATGTCCCGGACGGGCGGAATAGGTATCGGCTTTTTCCTGACCATCTCTTGCAACATAGTCATTATATATATAGTCCTGTGTTTCATATGAACGGAATCCCGAAGAAAGACAGATATTCAGACCGACAGCCGCAGCGTCATTCTGTAATTTATAGAACTGACTCAAACAGGTCTGGTCGAGGTCGGGATAGAAATCGGCGGGCAGACTGTATGATTTATTGGCAATAAGAACATTGTCTATATACTTTATTCCGGGAATATTATAGACCGTCGGTGCAGGACCGTAATTATAGTCATACTGTGTCGGAGCATCGGCGGGAAGTACGGCGGTTGATGCAGGAGTACCGGCGGCGGCAGTTGACGGCGTATAATCAATAACAGACGGTGCAGGTGTTTCGGTAACAGTTTCGGAAGGAGTTTCCGGCACGGGTGTTTCAGGGGTTGGTACTTCGGGAGCCTGCTCAACGGGAACAGTTTCGGCTATTATATTTCCGAGTTCGTCAGTTGCTGTTGTAATTGTAGTTGTAGTAGTCGGAACTTCTGTAACAACATATCCGCCTGCTTTAGTCTGTAAACTTTCGGCAGATGTCTCCTGTTCAGCACTGTCACTAAGTGAACCCTCGTTTATAATGACAGAATCATCAAGCGAGCCTATATCGTCTTTTCCGCACGCTGAAAGTGAACACACTGAAACAAGCAACAGTGTCAAAACAATCTTTTTATTCATAAAATCCTCCTGATTTCACTTTATATACTATAATAATATATTATATCACTTATTTCCTTTCATTTCAATAGAAAAAGTCAAAATAATATAATTTAAGGAAAAATCAAATCAGTCTGTTTTCAATCTTTGTGACAGAATAATCCGAATCATAATGTATCGTAATCATATAGCCGTCTGTAGTATAATGTTGCGATATTTTAGGCACATCAATGCGACCGGTGTAAAGGAACAAAAATTCACCGTTTTCATCAAATTTCTGTACATCATCAACTGAATCATCAATATTCAGTACATCAAATTCTTTCAGTGATTTTTCAACAATAATATCTTTACCGAATTCATAATTTCCCGATTCATCATAGTAAAGAATTATATATCCATATGATGTCATATAAGCTACATTATCAACATACGAATCATCTGCACGTTTATATTTTTTTATAAATTCAATCGGATATAATTTATTCAACTCGTCCAAAGTATATTTTTCAGTGTCAATCTTATCAAACATCTCTTCATCAGAATAAGTTAAAGTTACCACATCAATGATATTTGCAGACTCGTCCGATATATTGAACATATCAGCTTCATTCATTTTGTCACAGCCCGATAAAATGAAAATATATGTAACTGCAAAAATACCAGTCAATAATCGTAAAATATATAATTTCACTTTTATAACACGCCCTTCTTTTAATGTATAGAGAATAAGGGCAGGTTTCCCTGCCCTTATAATTAGTCATAGTCCACAACGTTTACCCACGAAAGCAGAATGTCACGCTCCTTACAGTTCTTTTTTACCGACTGTGAAGCCGCAACAATCGGCATCCATGACTGAACATACTTTTTTGCAGTGTTACTTCTGCTACAGAAAAGGTCAAGATATTTTTCCGCACCTTCTATATTTCCTTTGAGACAGAAAGTGAGATAAGTCCTTGCTGCGTCGGCGGAAGCATTTCCCTGAGTAGCATGAGCCCAGTCAAGTATATAGGGCGTTCCGTCGGGTCTGATTATGACGTTTGACGGTGTATAGTCACCATGACAAAGTTTTCTATGGTCTGGAGTACTTGCAAGACGTGTATAAAGTTCATATTTTGTTGTTTTGTCAAGTTCAGTAAGACTTATCTTGCGGTTCATCTTGTCTTTCAGCTGACTCAGGAGAGGTGACCTTTTTGACTGTATTTCAAGCTGTATGTCAACGAAAAGATTCATATAATCATCATACTTTGCAGGATTTGATGCTATTAAATCCGCAAGGTTTTCACCCTCTATATATTCCATTACAATCGCCCATTTCCCGTCTATCCTTGTAACTTCATAAAGTTCGGGAATGTTAAGTCCCGTTTCTTCCGCACGGGCATGATTAAGTGATTCATTAAGAACGTCCGCTCTTGAATAGTCCTCATTGAAAAGCTTTACAACCTTATCGCCGTCACGGTAAATCTTCTTGTTGATTCTTTCTGCAATTATATTTTCAGTATTCATGTTCCACTCCTCCAATCAGTTGACAGGATATGACTTCTCTTCAAAAGTCTTTCCGTAATAAGCGTTAAGATACATCTGTTTAATCTCACTCATAAGCGGATAACGTGGGTTTGCACCTGTACATTGGTCATCAAAAGCCTGCTCCGTCATTTCGTCGAGATGGTCAAGAAAATCCTGCTCATCTATTCCGTAATCAGCAACAGTATCCTTTATTCCGACTTTATGACGCAGTTTCCTTATGGCATTTATGAGATTTTCAAGCTTTTCATTGTCGTTATTACCTCCGAGACCGAGAGTATCGGCAATTTCTGCATAACGTTCAAGAGTATGAGGGTGACTGTACTGTGAGAAAGTACCCATTTTTGCAGGTACAGACGAAGCATTGAAACGCATGACATCTTCTATTAAAAGGGCGTTGGCTATACCGTGCGGAAGATGGTGAAATGCACCGAGTTTATGAGCCATGGAATGACACACTCCAAGAAATGCGTTTGCAAAAGCCATACCTGCCATAGTAGCGGCATTTGCCATTTTTTCCCTTGCCAGAGGATTGTTTTCACCATCCTCGTAAGCCTGCGGAAGATACGCAAATATAATTTTCAAAGCTCTTAGTGCAAGACTGTCGGTAAAGTCGGTAGCCATCATTGAAGCGTAAGCCTCAATAGCATGGGTTACGGCATCAATACCCGACGCTGCTGTGAGACCTTTAGGGGCGGTCATATGAAAATCAGTGTCAATAATTGCCATATCGGGCATAAGTGCATAGTCGGCAAGAGGATATTTTACACCTGTTTTTCCGTCTGTGATAACCGCAAACGGCGTTACTTCCGAACCTGTTCCGGCAGAAGTCGGAATTGCCACAAAATAAGCCTTTTCTCCCATTTCCGAGAACGTATATACTCTCTTTCTTATATCCATGAAACGCATAGCCATATCCATAAAATCAGCTTCTGGGTGTTCATAAAGCACCCACATAATTTTTGCAGCGTCCATTGCAGAACCTCCGCCGAGTGCAATAATAACATCAGGTCTGAAAGATGTCATCTGTTTTGCACCATTTTCCGCACATTCAAGTGTAGGGTCAGGTTCAACATCAAAGAAAACGGCGTGTTGTATTCCCATATCGTCAAGCTTGTCTGCAATCGGCTTTGTATAACCGTTTTCATAAAGAAATTTATCTGTAACAATAAACGCACGCTTTTTATTCATAACCGTACCGAGTTCGTCAAGTGCAACAGGCAGACAGCCACGTTTCATGTAAATCTTTTCGGGCGTTCTGAACCACAGCATATTTTCTCTCCTCTCGGCAACAGTCTTTATATTGATAAGATGCTTTACACCGACGTTTTCACTGACAGAATTTCCACCCCATGAACCACAGCCCAGTGTGAGAGACGGTGCAAGGTTAAAATTATATATATCACCTATTCCGCCATGTGACGACGGAGTATTGACAAGAATACGACAGGTTTTCATTCGTCTCTGAAATTCTTCAAGCTTGTCCTGCTGAGTTTTCACATCAAGATAAACCGACGATGTATGACCATATCCGCCATCTGCTATAAGTTTTTCTGCTTTTTCAAAAGCGTCATTAATATCGGGGGATTTATACATTGCAAGAACGGGAGAAAGTTTTTCATGTGCAAATTCTTCTGAAAGTTCAGTGCTTTCCACTTCTCCTATGAGAATTTTAGTTCCGTCGGGAACGTTCACACCTGATATTTCGGCAATTTTATATGCACTCTGTCCGACTATCTTCGCATTAAGTGAACCGTTTATTAAAATAGCCCTGCGGACTTTTTCCTTTTCTTCGTCATTGAGGAAGTAACAGCCTCTCACTGAAAATTCAGCCTTTACTTTATCATAGATACTTTCAAGAACAATCACCGACTGTTCTGACGCACAAATCATGCCATTGTCAAAAGTCTTTGAATGAATGATTGAGTTTACGGCAAGAACAACGTCCGCCGAATCGTCAATAATTGCAGGTGTATTTCCCGCACCAACACCAATAGCAGGCTTTCCGCTCGAATAAGCCGCACGAACCATTCCCGGACCGCCTGTGGCAAGTATAATATCTGCTTCACGCATTACAAGATTTGTCATGTCAAGACTGGGTACATCTATCCACGCAATTATATCTTCCGGAGCTCCTGCCTCTACCGCCGCTTCAAGAACTGTTTTAGCCGCTTCAATTGTAGATTTCTTTGCTCTCGGGTGCGGACTTATGATAATACCATTTCTTGTTTTTAGGGCAAGTAATGTCTTGAATATCGCTGTTGAAGTAGGGTTAGTGGTTGGGATTACTGCTGCAATAACGCCGATAGGTTCTGCAATCCTTTTAGTGCCGTAAGCCTTGTTTTCCTCAATGACACCGCAGGTTTTTGTATATCTGTACTTGTTGTAAATGTACTCGGAAGCATAGTGATTCTTAATCACTTTATCTTCAACTATTCCCATTCCCGTTTCCTCAACCGCAAGCTTTGCAAGGGAAATACGCTCCTTATTGACAGCAATAGCAGACGCACGGAAAATTTTGTCCACCTGCTCCTGACTATATGACGAAAACACTTTCTGAGCTTTCCGTACACGTTCAATAGCCTTTTCAAGCTGTTCAACGCTGTCAACTATTTCATAGTTTCTGTTATCCATACTATTCCTCCAGTACATTTTAATTACGCAGAAAAATTGTTATTTTTTTAACAACTATGATAATGCACAAAAGTTTTATACTTATGTCATTTTTTATCTGCACTATGTATATTATACCACACTTTTCCATTAAAATACAAGTTGTTTACTATGGTTATCAGAAATTTTTTACAAGCATTGACAGACAATTTCTTATATGATAAAATGATAGTATAATAAAACGGATAAAATTTCTAAAAGGAGTATGATAAAATGAAAGGAAAAATTATGTCCTTAATAACTGCAACGGCTTTGTCAGTTTCGTTTTTTGCCGTACAAAGCATGACACTCAGTGCCGTTGAAGAAAACAAAACAGATAACACCATAAAAATTATGCCCATAGGCGATTCAATTACTCACGGCTACCAGTCGTCCGGAGGCTACAGAAAATATTTTTATTATAATTTCAGTCAGAACAACAACTATAATATTGATATGGTAGGTCCTAATAACGACTATCCCGAAAGTTTTGAATACAATGGCAATACCGTAACTTATGACAGCAACCACTGCGGTTACAGCGGTTACGCCATTCAATATATGGAAGGTACTGAAACAAGACAGGGTATTCTTGAAACCTTACAGAACGGCAATATGTTACAGACTTATGACCCCGATATTATAATGTTGCAGATTGGTACAAATGACATTCTCAGTGCCTATAATGAGGGAATAACAGACCGTCTTGAAAATCTCATCAACTACATTTCCGATAATACAAGAGATGATACAGTTATATTTGTAAGCACAATCCCCGATATTGACGTTTCTGTTGTCTATGACTGGTTCTGGTCTTACGGTGACGAAAGATGGCAGAATGCGCCCGAAGATTTCTATGAAATTATTCAGGGATATATTGACAGCTACAACAATTCAATCCCTGTACTTGTTGACAAACTTCAGGACGAGGGAAAAAATGTTGAATTTGCCGATATTCACAACGTCGTTGACAAGGAAACACAGTTAAATGACGGTGTTCACCCGAATGAATCAGGCTATGAAGCAATGGGCGTTTACTGGTCGGGTCGCATAAAGGAATATCTTAATATCAATAACAATAACGAAACTACTACAACTACCGAAATTACTACGTCTACCGAGACAACAACCACTATGACTACTACAACTACCACTTCTACAGAAACAACAACGTCTACCGAAACTACAACGTCAAGTGAAACAACGACCGAAACAACTACAACGACAACAACTACTACAACTAATCAGTCAGAAGAAGAAATCCCGTACAGAATAGCCGATTTAGTAGCACTCGGAAATTACGTTTTGGGTCGTGAAAATCATGGAATCACCGTCGAAAACGCCCTGAAATATGACGTAAACAATGACGGTACTCTTGACAGTTTTGACATCGGTATGCTCAGAAAAGAGATTATTAAAAGAAACATATCAACTAAAACAGACTAAAATTTTATAATAATATCATAAAAAACAAAATCCCCTGTAATAAGGGGATTTTTGTTTTTATATATCCTGTAAATCTGCCGCAGGGATATCGTTTTCCAAATTATCACGTGCAATGTCATTGTCGATGACATGATATGCGTCAGATATTGGTATTTCGTGAGAGTAGGATTTATTGTGCCATACTTTCTGAGAAAAAGAAGATGTTCCCGCAATAATCGGATTGGCAGGAATCGTTCCCGACTTTGCTTTTCCCTGAATTTCAGGAACAGATAATTTATTTGAATGATTATCAGTATAATCAGGGCGTTTCATTCCATTTTTTGCCATGTTTATCACCTCTTTATAAGTATGTGCAGAATCGTCTGATTTATTCCTGACACGATAAACACATCTTCACAGTAAAATTAAAAAAATATTTGCCATCAATGTTGACATTTTTTGTGATATGTGTTATAATATGAACAAACAGTAAACTTTAAAAAATCTTTTGTCGGGAGGCATATTATTATGTACAAAAAATTTTTAAGCGTGGTTTCTGTCGCATCACTTGCAACATCATTCTGTTGCATGGACATAAATTCCGTGGAAACCCATGCAGAAGAATCTTATCCTGTTCAGGAATTTTTAATCGGTATATCAGATACTGACCGTAATGTAAACGTTTCGGGAACTTCAATAAAGTCTGACGTTTTCAACGGAACTGATTCTGAAAAATGGTCTTTGAATTATGTAAGCGACGGTGTTTATGAAATTTCGGGAAACGGCGGTATTCTTACGGCAAGCGATAACAGTACGGCAATAGAGAAAGATTCCGACAAGGCTTCACAACGCTGGAAAATCGAAGGGGTGCAGAAAGATTTTGACGGATATAATCTTTATTATAAAATAGTAAGCAGTCAGGACAGTTCAAAGGCTCTTACTTTCAATCCCGATTCGGATACTTTTATGCTGTCGGATTATAACGGCGGTAATTATCAGAAATACAAAATAAATCTTGACGGAATTGAAGGATTTGCAGGCAATGCAATGTGTGACGAGGGCGAAAAGGCAAGTGCGGTCGGCGGACTTTTCGGCGAAACGGTCTCTGTAAGTACCGACAAAGATTTAATGAAATATCTTGACGACCCTAAGCCCTATACAATCGTTATAAACGGTAAAATTGATATGCAGTCGCACGGAAATACACGTATCCGTGACAACAAGACTATCGTCGGTTCATACGGTGCAAATACAATTTATGACTGTCAGTTCCGCACCAATGATGCTTACGGTGCGGAAAACGACAGTCCGAGCGATAATATTATTTTCAGAAATATTGACTTTCAGGCTGTCAATGTAAAAAACAGAATCCTGATAAATATATGGTCATCAAGAAATATATGGATTGACCACTGCACATTTACAAACAATCTTTCATATGACAAGACCGGTAACGGTCAGGACGAAGTAGGCAAATTCATATGGATTAATACACCGTATGAAAGTTATCTCGACGCAAAGGACAGACTACGCAGTCCCGATTATATCACAATTTCCTATTGTAACCTCAAAAACCGTTACTGGACGGTTGCTTATGGTACACAGAACGATGAAACTTCACGCTGTCGTACAACTTTGTGTTATAACAAATGGGAAAAAAATATAAGAAGATGTCCGCAGATAGGAAACGGAAACGGTCATATATACAATAACTACTTTGAGGGAAACGATTCGGGCAACGGAAGCGGTACGTCTCAGATTATAGGTGGCGACGGTTCAAATATCGTAAGTGAAAACTGTCGTTTTCAGTCATACGAGAATATATATCCGTACTGCATTTCGGCGGGCGTTGGCAATGACCCTTACCGTGACAGCGGTTCATATTATGCAAAGACAAGCGGTGCAACTCCTGAAAAAGTATCGGTTTCAATAAAGAATCAAAGCAAATGGTATCCGAATAAATCAAACTATGGTTATTCACTTATTGATGCTTACAATAAAGGCGGTACTGATGTAAAGGATTTCTGTAACGCATATGCAGGCTGTCAGACTTCGGGAAACAAGATAAAATATATCGGCGACAGTGATATGTCAAAATATGTTGCAACAAAATATTCATCACCGTTTCTGAAGTCAATAAATGTAAATACAAATGTTCCCGTCGTTTCGGCTGTTATGGATACTTCTGTAAAATATATGTTTAAAAACGTCGGTAGTGGTCTTTACATGGAAGTGGACGGTGCAAAAGCTGAATCAGGTGCAAACGTTCAGCAGTGGGGTGCGGACGGCGAAGCAGTTCACAATACGTGGAAACTCATAGACGCAGGCGACGGCTACTACTATATACGTTCATGCGTTGGCGACGGAAAAACATATTTTCTTGACCTTGCACACGGAAGTACTGAAAACGGCACAAATATAGGTATATGGACTAACGACGAATCAGACGCACGCAAATTCAAGTTTGCCGATAACGGCGACGGTACTTATACCATTTTCACAAAATCAAGCAAGGATAAAAGCTGTATAGGCGTTGAAAGCGACTCTGCTTCATCTGGTGCGAATATAATACAGTGGCAGTCAAACGGCAGTGATTCTCAGAAATGGATTGCTGAAAAAATCACAATCAAAGACGGTGCTGAAATTGATACAAACAAAAATTACATGATTCAGAATGTAAACAGTGGTCAGTTTATGGAAGTTAAGGACGGAAAAGCGGAAGCAGGTGCAAATGTTCAGCAGTGGGGCGGAGATACTTCAAAACCTTCACAGCATAATGTATGGCACTTTGAAAAAGTAAACTGGGGTTATTACTACATATATTCGGGAGTGGACAAAGGAAACAATCTGCTTCTCCAGTGTGACAACGGTAAGAACGGTTCTAATATCTATATAAATGACCCTCTTAAATCAAGCAGTCAGTATTTCAAGCTGGTAGACAACGAGGACGGCTCTTATACTATTGTTACACGTTCGTCAAAAGACCTTTCATGCGTTGAAATTGCAGACGCTTCAACAGGTTCAGGGGCAAATGTTCAGCAATGGACATGGAATGATAACAACTGTCAGAAATGGAAGCTGATTCCTGTGGACTATAAACTTCCCTATCAGATTTCAACCCCCGATAAAATAAAGGGCGATGTTAACTCCGACGGTGAATTGACTGTTGCAGACCTTACTATGATGCAGAAGTATCTTCTCGCAAACGGCAGTCTGATTGACTGGAAAGCAGGAGATTTATACGAGGACGGAAAAATAGATGTATTTGATATGGTTATGATACGACAAGTTATTATAAAAAAATAATAATAGTTTATTTCATATAAACT
>DETU01000053.1 GCA_002362175.1 Ruminococcus sp. UBA3280 | reverse complement strand
TTTTATTTTTTTTTGAAAAAATGCTTGACAAATGATAAAATATGTGTTATACTACTTATGAACTAAAAGTTATTAACTAAATATTACTATCATGGAAGTGATAAGATGTATTCAATAGAAAATTATGAAAGACCTTCGGTAGCGTCGGACTGCGTTGTGTTTGGTATAGACAGCACCGAACCTGATTCTCCGAGAAGTCTGAAACAGCGTAAACTGAAAATCCTGCTTGTAAAAAGAGGTGAAGAGCCTTTTGTCAACAGGTATTCACTGGCAGGCGGATTTCTGCGGAAAGGTGAGACGATTGAAGAAACAGCCTTGCGTGAACTAAAGGAGGAAGCAGGTGTTTCCGACCCCAAAATAATAAATGTCGGCGTTTACAGCAAAGCAGACCGTGACCCGAGAGGCTGGATTATTTCGTGTGCCTTTCTTGCACTCACAAGAACCGTTGTACTATCTACTGCCGAAGATTCCGACGCACTTGATGCACACTGGCTTGATTTTGATTACGACGATTCCGACGGTGAAAAAATTACTCTTTCAGACGGTTCAGATGAAATTATTATCCGTTATAATGACGGAATACCACAGGAAAACCCTATTGCATTTGACCATGCTAAAATTATTTATGATGCATTTATGAAACTCCGTGATGAAGTTTCAAATCATGATATAATATTTGACCTCATGCCTCCGCTTTTTGCTATTTCAGATCTGCAACAGCCTTACGAAATTATTACCAGTAAAAAAACTTCTCCGCAGAATTTCAGAAAAAAAATGTCCTCAAAAATCCGTGAAACAGAGTTCTATGACGAGAGAAAAGCACACAGAATTTCTAAACTTTACAAAAAATTATAAAGGTGGTTTTTTATATGAAAGTTTTAATAGTAATTGATATGCAGAACGATTTTACAACAGGTATTCTCGGTAATCCCGAAACATCGTCTGTTGTGAAGAATGTAACGGAGTATATAAGAAAATTCCGTGAGACAGAACCCGACGGAAAAATAATCGCTACTCTTGATACCCATAACGAAAATTACATGAATACTCAGGAGGGGAAATATTTACCTGTTCCGCATTGTATAAGAGGTACGGACGGCTGGAAGATTGTTCCTGAAATTGATAAGGTACTTGGTGACTGTATAAGGCTTGAAAAGATAACGTTTGGTGCGGTTGACCTGCCTTTTGCAGTAGGACGTGATGAAAAAATTGAAGAAATTAGTCTTATAGGTGTATGTACCGATATATGTGTAATTTCAAACGCAATGATTATAAAATCAGCATTTCCCGAAGTTCCTGTAAGAGTTATTGCGGACTGTTGTGCAGGAGTTACGCCTGAAAGCCACAGAACAGCTCTTGACGCTATGAAGGCTTGTCAGATTATTGTTGAGGAGTGAAAATTATGATTCATATAAAATATAAGAAAATCTATCTTCCGAAAACGGAGTGTTTTCCTGATGGTACTCTGAAAATAGACATTCCCGAAATTCCTGTAACGGACAATTTGCCGATTGAACTGGAATACAGGGATTCATATGGCGGTGATTTGAATCTTCTGATTTATATAACCGAAAATCTTAAAGAACATTACAGTAATCCCATAAATTTATATATTCCTTATCTTCCTAATGCACGTATGGACAGAGTTTATGACAAAGGTGAAGTTTTTACACTGAAATACTTCTGTAAGATTATAAATTTTCTTGGTTTCAATAAGGTAACTGTTCTTGACGCACATTCACCCGTATCGGTCGCACTGCTTGACCGCTGTGAAAACATTTCCCCTGAAAAATATATAAATTCTGCTGTTGAACTTTCAGGAATAGACAGGGAAAATGATTATGTATTTTTCCCCGACGAAGGAAGTTGTAAACGTTATTCTGCTATGTTCAGGGATTTTCGGCATATTGGTTTCGGAATAAAAAAGCGTAACTGGAGTGACGGAAAAATTCTCGGGCTTGATGTTTTCGGTGAATCTCCCGAAAACCGCAATGTCCTGATAATTGACGATATATGTTCTTTTGGCGGAACGGTTTACTATTCCGCAAAGAAACTGAAAGAATTGAATTGTGGGAAAATATATGCATATTTCACTCACTGTGAGGAATCTATAAAAAGAGGCGTACTGCTTTCGGAAGATTTGATAGAACATATATATACTACAAATTCGTTATTCAACGTTGAGCCTGACGGTAAAATGACCGTTTTTGACTGTTTCTGATAATATAAGGAGTGATTTTTTTGTACGATTATATAAACCCTATGCTGATGTGTGACTTTTACAAGACCGTACACAGCGATATGATTAACCCGAAAATGACTAAATCCATGTCATACTATACACCACGTATGAGCCGTATCAAACGCTGGGACAGTGTTGTCAACTTTGGTTTGCAGATGTTCATAAAAACCTACCTCATAGACTTTTTTAATAAAAACTTTTTTGAACGTCCCGAAAATGAAGTAGTCAGGGAGTTTGAGCGTGTACTTGATGCATCTTTGGGAAAAGGCGTATATAATTCAGGAAAAATCCGTAAGCTTCACAGACTGGGTTATCTTCCTATTGAAATTACTGCGTTGCCTGAAGGTGAAAAAGTACCGGTACACGTTCCTATGTTCAGTATAAGCAATACACATGAAGATTTTGCATGGCTTCCGCAGGCACTTGAAAGTCTAATAAGTGCGGAGATATGGTATCCGCAGATTACCGCAACAGTCGGTGCGACTTATCGTGAAATAGTCAATAAATACTATAGTCTGACGTGTGATGACAATATAAGCCGTTCAAAAGCATTAGGGTCTTTTGATTTCAGAGGGGATACGTGCTTTGAGGCTGCACTGAAAGCTGCGGCGGGCTGGTGTTTGTCGTTTGAGAATACGGCAACAGTTCCGTCAATACCTTATCTTGAAAAGATGTTTGACTGTGACTGCGAAAATGAGTCTGTTGCGTATGGTTCGGTAAGTACGGAGCATTTTGTTATGTGTTCAAACTATGCCTGTGACGGTGATGAAATAACTTTTCTGAGAAAGTTACTGACCGAACTTTATCCGAATACAAGCTTTTCGGCTGTTCTTGATTCTTATGACTACTGGAATGTTATTGACAATATACTTCCTCAGCTTCACGAAGAAATTATGAATCACAACGGCTGTATGCTTATGAGAGGAGATTCAGGTGACTGTGTTGAAGTTGTAACAAAGACGGTTTTCAGGTTATGGGAACAGTTTGGCGGTACTGTAAACAGCAAGGGCTACAAAGTTCTTGACCCGCACGTAAAAGCTATTTACGGCGATAGTATAACAGTACAGCGTTGTGAAGAAATTTACGAAATACTCATGAAAAACGGTTTTGCGTGTTCAAATGTTGCTTTGGGTGTCGGTTCATTCTCCATGCACTGTATAGAGGAGGACGGAATTTTGAAACCTTTCACAAGAGATACATTTGGCTGTGCGACAAAGGCTTGTTATGCGGAAATAGACGGCAAGGAATACCCTGTTTTCAAGAATCCTAAGGACAGCGGTTTCAAAAAAAGTCAGAAAGGTCTTTGTTATGTTTACCGTGACGAAAACGGTAATTTACAATATAAGGACAATTTCACGGCAAGCAATATCCCAGACGGGAATCTTCTTGAACCTGTTTTCAGAAACGGTAAACTTTTAAAGGAATATACCCTCAATGAAATACGTCAGAATCTGAACAACGGAAATTTCTGACTTGACAAAGCACAGAGGTTATACTATAATAGAAAAAAACGGAGGTAATTTGCTATGGGAAACTTTGATGCTAAACAGGCAGTTGAAAATATTACTGCGTGGATTAAAAAGTATTTTGAAGAAAATGCTTCTCCCACAACTAAAGCGGTTGTAGGAATTTCGGGCGGTAAGGACAGCTCGGTTGCGGCGGCACTTTGTGTAAAAGCACTGGGCAAAGACAGAGTTATCGGCGTGCTTATGCCACAGGGTGAGCAGGCTGACATAGAATACAGCAGACTTCTTGTTAAAACTCTCGATATTCAGCACTATATAATCAATATCGGTGAAACAGTAAAATCCTTCATGACCGAAATAAAAAATCATATCGAACCGTCAGGTCAGGCGATTGTAAACACTCCCGCACGTATAAGAATGACTACTCTTTATGCGGTTGCGGCAACGGTCGGCGGTCGTGTGGTGAATACCTGTAATCTCTCTGAGGACTGGGTGGGCTATTCAACAAAGTTCGGTGACGCAGCAGGGGACTTTTCTCCTCTTTCAGACTTCACGGTTACTGAAATTCTTCAGATAGGCGACGAGCTGGGACTTCCCTATGAACTTGTACACAAAGTCCCCATTGACGGACTCTGCGGAAAAACTGACGAGGAAAATCTTGGTTTCACGTATGCGGAACTTGATACCTATATAAGAGGTATTACAGACCTTTCCGAAAAGCCTGAACTCAAAGAAAAAATAGACCGTATGCACAGGAATAATCTTCATAAATTACAGCTTATGCCGACTTTCAGACAGTAAGCCAAAAAAATCCGCACAGCTTTAAGTTGTGCGGTTTTTTATATTATTTGGATAATTCAAAGGATAATAATTGTTATTTATTTGATTACTTTTTGATAATCAATAGTTTATTATCTCCTTTTTGAAATTCGTAACCTGTTTTAATGATTTCAACCTTAAAATTTTTTCGGAAATAATCTATTACATTTTCAGCCAAATTAGATTTGACCGCATCTAAATCTACAATCGGAAAAACTCTGATTTCTTTACACACTCTAAGCATTTCTTCCATTGACATAATATGAAAATCATATCCTAATTGCGTATACATTAATAAGAAATGAGAGCTTAATCCTATATCAAAGTAATCTGACTCATAAGGTAGTTTGTTGGGTAATTCATGAAATATATATCGTCCCTCGGCTTTGCCTTTTTCATAGTCGGACAGAAATTTTTTCATAGCAGACATACGAGTGTTTTCAAGTTCGTCTAAGTTTTTAATATTTTTCCAAACATAATTGTCCATATTTTCACGCATTTGTTGCATAACAGTAATTCTAACCTCTTCGATTCTCTTTTCTATATCTGTTTTTGAAAATTGATATATCAAGTCAAATGAAGTTACATCTCTGTTTCTTTCAGTCATTTCGTAATTAAAACAAGCAGGACCGTCACCAAAACTCGCAATCTTCTTTAACATATCATTATCACTCAACTGAAACATTAATTGATACTCTTTCATATTTCTGCCCCAAGGAACAACGTTATCTAATTTAAAAGCCATTTTAATATCCTCCGGTGTGAATTTTATTTTTCGGTATTGACTTCGGTTACTTCAACAGTAATATAATCAAAAAATTCCTCTATTTCGTCGGCAGAATCGCAGGTAAATTCTTCGTACATTACAAAAGAACCGTTTGCGGAAACTGAATTATCGTCGCCCTTTATGAAAGTTACGGCTATGGGAGCAGTATTTTCATATGTATAAAGGTAGATAATGTTTTCATCGGCGTTTTCATTGACAAAAGTTTTTCCTGCTGTACAGATTCCTGCAACGGCTATATCTTCAACGCCTCCTTTTCCGTTAATCTGATTTATGAGAGAACCATAGATTTTCGGAAAGATGAAAGATTTCATATTATCGGAAATATTGCCAAAACCGTTCATTTCCGCTAATTTTTCAAGTTCCGTATCGGAAGTCTGAATAGAATAGACAGCTTTTGGAGCAGAGTAGTCTCCTTCGGCAAGCTCCTGAATAGCAGACTTTGTACTGTCCGTTGCAGTTAGATTTATATATTCTTCGTTCTGTATGATTTCAGTCATAAGCTGAATAACTTCAAGACCTTGTGTATATAACGACTTTGTTTCAGTATTACTTTTGTTATTTCCGCAAGCAGATAATACAAGTACAGATAAAAGTGCAGAGACTGTGATTCCTGTTGACTTTTTCATTTACTTACTCCGTTTCTGTGAATGACTTGTTTACGGACTTGCATATTTCCACATAAAATCCTGAATTGAAAAGCTGATTGTAACAGGATTCAGCCATAAGCAAGTTTGAAAAAAGTCCGAAAACAGCCGAACCGCTTCCCGTCATGACTGACGATAGGGCGTGACTTTCAAGCATAACTGACTTTATTGTTTTTACTTCGTCAAGCTGTATAGCGTCCTCAAAGAGATTGCCGAAATATTTGTAAGCGTTTTCAGGAGAATTTTCAATAGATTCAACAAGTTTGTCAGTCTGTGGGTGGACAGGATTTACAAGTGAGTCAATTTTTCTGTACGCTTCAGCAGTCGAAACACCTTGTTTTCCCTTTGCAATGACGAAAATTTTTTCTGAATAGTCGGCAATTGGAGTTATTTTTTCACCTATTCCCGAAACATAAGCCGTTCCGCCCGTCAGGAAAAAAGGAACATCTGCACCGAGTTTTTCAGGGGAAATAATTTCTTTTCCCGTCATTTTGGAAAGACAGTAAAGAACAGCCGCAGCGTCAGAACTTCCTCCGCCCATTCCTGCCTGTGAGGGAATACCTTTTTTTATGTGGATTCTGCAACCTGATTTTATGCCGTGCTGTTCAAAAAAGAATGTTGCGGCTTTATATGCAATGTTTCTTTCGTCGCACGGTATAGGGTCGGAATCTGCAAAATTTTCAGGCACTTCACATGATATATTTATATCGGATTCAGTAAGTTCAATGGTTATTTCGTCGTAAATTCCGACGGTCTGAAAGACGCTTTTAATACTGTGATAATCGTTGTCAAGTTTTCCCGTAACGTCAAGAGCAAGGTTTATTTTTGCGGGCGTTTTAACTTTCATGATTTTCACCTTTGAGTTTTGCAATGAATTTTTCGATACGTCTCATAGCTTCCATAAGATGTTTAAGAGAGTAAGCGTAAGAAATACGTATATATCCCTCACCGCTGTCACCGAAAGCACTTCCCGGAACTACTGCTACTTTTTCTTCATAGAGAAGTCTTTCGCAAAATTCTTCACTTGTAAGTCCAGTACTCTTTATACATGGGAACACATAAAAAGCTCCTTCGGGATTGAAACAGGTAAGACCGATTCTGTTAAATTCGTTCACAAGATAACGACGGCGTGTATCATATTCGTCTCTCATTTTTACAATTTCGGCATCGCAGGAGTTGAGAGCCTCAACAGCGGCATTTTGGCTGATGTACGGACTGCACATTATGCCGTACTGGTGAATTTTTGCAATCTGGGATATAATAGGTTCAGGAGCAGTTACATAGCCGAGTCTCCAGCCTGTCATTGCGTAAGCCTTTGAGAAACCGTTGACATATATAGTACGTTCTCTCATGCCGTCAAGTTCGATTATGGAGAAGTGTTTTCTTCCGTATGTAAGTTCCGAGTAAATTTCGTCTGAAAGAACCATTATATTTGTATTACGCAGAAATTCTGCAATAGGTTCTAAATCTTCCCTTGTCATTACCGCACCTGTCGGATTATTAGGAAACGGCATTATAATCATTTTTGTACGTTCTGTAACCTTGTCTTTGAAGTCGTCAAGAGTAAGCTTGAAATTATTTTCAATTCTTGTCGGAACAGGAACGGCAACACCGCCGACGAGTTCAACAAGAGGAGCATAGCACACGAAACACGGTTCTACTACAAGTACTTCGTCACCGGGGTCAACTATTCCACGGATAGCAAGGTCAATGCCCTCTGAACCGCCTACGGTAACTATTACCTCGTTTTCGGGACTGTATTCAACTCCGTGTTTTTTCTTGATTCGCTGACATATAGCGTTTCTGAGCGGTTCAATACCCTTGTTTGCACCATATATGATATGTTTGCGTTCAAGTACCTGTATAGCAGCTTTACGGATTACCCAAGGTGTTGAAAAATCGGGTTCACCTACTCCGAGACTTATAACGCCCTCCATAGTTCCTGCAATATCAAAGAATTTTCTTATTCCTGAAGGTTTCATTTTTTTTATTTTGTCCGAGAGGACTTTGTCATAATCTATCACGGTTAACAGAGTCCCCTTTCGTCAGTCTCCTCACGGTCAATGAAGATACCTTTTTCCTTGTACTTCTTGAGAATGAAGTGTGTAGCGGTTGAAAGCACGCCGTCTATAGTGGAGAGACGTTCTGACACGAACAAAGCAACGTCTTTAAGATTGTTGCCCTTTACTTCAACGGCAAGGTCATATGCTCCCGACATTAGATTGACGCTTTCAACTTCGTCGTACATCATAATAGTCTTGGCTATGTCGTCAAAACCGCAGTCACGCTGTGGTGTTACTTTGAGTTCTATAGTTGCATAAACGGTTGAATTGTCGTAAAGTTCATCGTCTACGATAACGCTGTAACCCTTTATAATGCCCTCGCTTTCCAGTCTTTTGATTTCAGCTTCTGCTTCTTCAGTCGTAACTCCGAGTATTTCACCGAGTTCGGTATTTGAAATACGTGCATTCTGCTGTAAAATTTTTACAATATCACTCATAAAATATCTATCCTTTCATAATCAGTCAATATTGATAAAGTGTGGTTTTCTTTTTTTGAAGTAGCACAGGCGGGAGAACCCCGCCGCCTTTGCGGTCTCCACACCGTCGGCGACGTTTTTTCCTATATCTTCAACTGTGTGAGCATCAGAACCTATTGAAAGTACTTCACCGCCCATGTCCCTGAAAAGTTTTACGTATTTAAGACATGGGAAAACGTCTCCGAAACCCTGTCTTATTCCTGAAGTATTTATTTCAATACCCTTGCCGTTCTGTGCGAGAATACGGAAACTTTCCGCAATAATTTCGTCAAAACGGCTTATATCGGGATTTATACCGTTACGACATTTCATATAACGAAGACAATAAGTAAGATGTCCGAGAACGTCAAAACAGTTCATTTTGCAGAGCTGATAAATTTCTTTGAAATATCTTTCAAGCAGGTTATAAATTTCGTCTGCTGACATATTGGCATAGTCTATATAATAGAAGTCCTTTTCACCTTTGAGCTGGTGCATTGACCCTATAATGAAATCAAGTCTTTCGTCGGAAATAATCTTTTCGGCAACTTCAATGTCCTGCGTTGCCTGTCCCATTTCCACACCGCAGATAAGATTGAAATTTTTATATTTTTCTTTCAGTTCCGTAACAGCACTTATGGAGTTATAAAAATCCTCCGCATAGTTGAAGTAGTCAAAATTTTTCGTATATGAATAATGGTCTTTCTTATACCATGTACTACATTCACAGTGGTCAGTGACAGCATATGCGGAAAGTCCCATGTCAATGGCTTTTCTTATACATTCGTTTATATCTGCTTCCGAATCCATTGAAAACTGTGTATGTGTGTGGCAGTCAATCAGGTTCATTGAAATCACCTTCCTTTTTTCTTTAGACATTATTATATCACAATGGTCAGATATATGCAAGTTTTTTTTGATTAACCAATATAAAAGATAAATAATCTTGAAATCTGATTAAGGATATGATATAATTGTTTTATAATAATATCAATGGAGGTTTTTTGATATGAAAGCAGTTGTAACTGTAATAGGCAAAGACAATGTCGGCATACTTCATAAGGTGTCGGGAATCTGTACGGAGTACAATGCAAACGTACTTGAAGTAACACAGAGTGTTCTTCAGGATATGTTTGCCATGATTATGCTTGTGGATATTTCCGCAATGTCATCAGACTTTGCACAGCTCGTTGACAGAATGGAGTCTCTCGGCAAGGAACTGGGACTTTCAATCCATACAATGCATGAGGACATCTTCAACTCAATGCACAGCATTTAATCAGAAAGGAAGTCCGCAAATGCTTAATGTATACGATATACTCGAAACTATAAGAATGATTCAGGACGAATGTCTTGACATCAGAACAATCACAATGGGAATTTCACTTCTTGACTGTATCGACACCGATATAGACAAGGCTTGTGAAAAGGTCTATAACAAGATTGTTGACCGTGCAAAAAATCTTGTTCCTGTTGGTCAGCAGATTGAAAAGGAATACGGAATCCCGATTATCAACAAACGAATTTCCGTTACTCCTATCGCAATGCTTGCCGCAGCGTGTCCGAATCAGAATCCCGTGAAGTTTGCAAAGGCTCTTCAAAGGGCTGCCGACACCTGCGGAGTAAACTTCATAGGCGGATATTCCGCACTTGTACATAAGGGTTTCAGTGCGGGAGATATGGCTTTGATTCAGTCCATTCCCGAAGCACTTGACGTTACGCAGAATATATGCTCATCTGTTAATATCGGTTCAACAAAGTCGGGAATAAATATGGACGCTGTAAAGCTTATGGGACAGATTGTAAAGCAGTCCGCAGAAAGAACAGCAGACCGTGACTGCATAGGACCCGCAAAGCTTGTTGTTTTCTGTAATGCGGTTGAAGATAATCCGTTTATGGCAGGAGCATTTCACGGTGTGGGTGAGCCTGACTGTGAAATTCATGTAGGTGTATCAGGTCCGGGTGTTGTGCGTTCTGCACTTACAAAATACCCCGACGCTTCAATAAACGAAATAGCTGATGTAATCAAGAAAACGGCTTTCAAGATAACACGTATGGGTCAGCTTGTCGGTGCAAGGGCTTCAAAGGAACTCGGCGTGCCGTTTGGTATCGTTGACCTGTCGCTTGCTCCTACTCCCGCTATCGGCGACAGTGTTGCACATATCCTTGAGGAAATGGGTCTTGAAATGTGCGGTACTCACGGCACAACAGCTTGTCTTGCAATGCTTAACGACGCAGTTAAAAAAGGCGGTGTTATGGCATCTTCAACTGTCGGCGGACTTTCAGGTGCATTTATTCCCGTGTCTGAGGACGCAGGAATGATTGACGCAGCAGTTGCAGGTGTTTTGAGTCTTGAAAAGCTTGAAGCAATGACGGCTGTATGTTCTGTTGGTCTTGATATGATAGTTGTACCCGGTGACATTACCCCCGAAACAATTTCCGCAATCATAGCCGACGAAGCTGCGATAGGTATGATTAACTCAAAAACAACCGCCGTCCGTCTTATTCCTGCTATTGGCAAGAAAGAGGGCGAAACTCTTGAATTTGGCGGACTTCTCGGAAGTGGTCCTGTTATGCCTGTAAGAGAAAAGTCTCCTGCTAAGTTCATTAACAGGGGCGGACGTATTCCCGCACCTATGCAGAGTCTTAAAAACTAAATTCTTATTTCGGTTTACCTTTGAATTATATTCATCAGTAAACCGAAATTTTAATATATAAGGATAATTTTATGGTTAAGGATAAAAAGTTTAATACTATATATATACTGTATTGTTTAGGAATTTTTGTTGTATGGGGAATAATGGAAATTATTATAATGCCATATATTGAATGTTATAAATTTTCTGATATTATAAAAGAGGTGTTGATTAAAACTTTTGTATGGTTTGTTCCTGCGGTTATTCTGCAAAGATGCTTCAACAAATTTATGTTTGTTAAAAAAGACAGTATATTTTCCTTTAAAGTAATATGGACTGAATTTATAATAGTATTATTTATTTTTACATTGTTTCATTTGGTTTCTTCACTTGTTCAGAACGGTGGAATTTCAATAAGTAATTCATTCAGAATGTCCGATATAATTATAGCCTGTTCTGTTGGCATTTCAGAAGAAATGGTTTTCAGAGGCTGGTTGCTTAATGCAGTGCTGAATGACAAAAACAAGTATATAGCAGTTATAATTAACTCACTTTTGTTTATTGCAATACATTTTCCTGTATGGGTAAGGGAAGGAGTATTTATTAATTATATAACAAGTGGGGCATTTTTACAGATTATGGTACTGAGTATTATTTTCAGTTTGGCTTTTATAAGAAACAGAAATATTATAATTCCCATGATTCTTCATTCTTATTGGGATTTGTTGTGTTTTATGATTTGATTTTGACAGAAAGGTTTTTTGCTTATGGATAATAAATCAGCGTTCAATATAAGTCAACAATATTCGTATATTGTATCAATTGTAGTCTGCACATTAATTATATTTGTTTTCGGGATATTGCCTGTAATTATCGGAACTTGTCTTTATAAAAAGGGATATAAAAAAATAGGTGTTTTTATAAGAATTACAGGATATATATTTTTTATTCCTGTAATTGCTGTTGGTGTAGGTGTGGCGTGTTTTATTCACGAAATATTATTTTAAAGAAGGTATGAAATATTAACACATACGAAATATCAAATCTTTTTGGAATCAGAGATATATTAAAAATATCTCCTGTAAATACTGGTCATATAAACCGCACATATCTTGTTGAGGACGGGACAGGAAAATATATATTGCAGTCCCTTAACCGTAATGTCTTTAAAAATCCCCGTGCAGTCATGAACAATATTAAAAAGATTGAGCAGGTGTTCAGGGAATCAGATGATGTAAAAGTTCCTCATTATCTGACTGCATACGGTAAAAGTTTCATTGAAGCAAACGGTGAAATATGGCGTGCATATGAATATACGGAACAGTCAGAATTTACGGAAAACCGTGATTATCTCATGGGTTATGCTTTCGGAAAGTTTATAAACATTATAAACGTCAGAAATACAGTTCTTGAAACAACTATAGAAAATTTCCATGATTTTAATAAATATCATGACCGTTATATAAAGCTTTCAGGCACAGAACGTTCTTTCCCCCTGAAAAAAATGATTTCGGAGGTATTTACACAAGATTTACCATTAAGAAATGTCCACAATGATGCAAAAGCAGATAATATTATTTTCGGAAAAAAAGCAACTGTTATTGACCTTGATACCGTTATGAGTGGATTTGTTGCGGTTGATTACGGTGATATGATACGTTCATCTGATATTAACGCTATTGAAAATATAACACAAGGTTTTTCCGACGGTCTTGGTGGTATACTTACCCGTGAAGAAATAAATTCCCTTTATTACGGTATACTTTACGTTACGGGTGAACTTGCTTTCCGTTATGCTTCAGACAGTTTATCAGAAGAACGCTACTTTATCACCAAAACCCCCGAACAGTGCAAAAGGCGTGCGGAAGAACTTATGTCACAATTTGATTACTTTGAAAAAAATTCTGTTTATATAAAGAATATTATAAATAAAGCTTTCTGATTTTTGTGAAATATTGCAGATTCTATTGACTTTTTCTGTTTTTGATGATAAAATATACTTAATTAAAGATACGTTTTAAAATCTGCGTATCAGGAGAGGGGAATTTATTATGAGCAAATTAAAAACTGTAACAGCATTTTTATCAGCCACAGTTCTTGCTGTTTCTGCTGTTCCTGCTTCTTTCGTATCTGTTGAAAATACGATGACAGCCGCTGCCGTTGATGATAATAACGATGACTGGCTTCATGCAGAGGGTAGTCGTCTTTATGATATGAACGGTAATGAAGTATGGCTGACAGGTGCTAACTGGTTCGGTTTGAACTGTATCGAATACTCACCGCATTATCTCTATGCAGGTGATATTGACGATATGCTTCAGGAAGTAGCAGACAGAGGAATCAATGTTATCCGTTTTCCTATTTCAACGGAGCTTATTCTTTCATGGATGAACGGTACACCTTATCAGATAAGTTCAGGCGGTATGCAGGCTGTTTATAATCCGCCCGTTGACCAGGACGACGGAAACGGCGGTGTTGTCAAAGCCGGAACATATGGTAATCTGAATAAGGATTTTGTAGAATCCGACGGTAAAACTCTCATCACAAGCGACCGTGGATTTGATATTATTCTTGACAAGTGTAAAAAATATGGTATCAAAGCTTTTATTGATATTCACAGTCCTCATGCCGATAACTCAGGTCATAACTATAATCTTTGGTATGGCAAGGAAACAGCTGACGGTACTATGGTTACAACTGAAATATGGCAGGATACGCTTGTATGGATTGCCAATAAGTATAAAAATAATGATACTCTTATTGGTTATGACCTTAAGAATGAACCGCACGGAAAAGGTCAGGAGGGCGACAAAGCTGCAAAGTGGGACGGCTCAACAGACGAAAACAACTGGGCTTATGCTGCTACAAAATGTGCGGAAGCTATTCTTGATGTTAACCCTAATGCCCTTATCTTTATAGAGGGTGTTGAACAGTCAATGAGTGGTGCAATGCCCGGAGATTACTGGGGAATGGGCGACAGACGTGATAACTCTCCATATATTGGTGCATGGTGGGGCGGTAACTTCCGTGGTGCAAGGGAATATCCCATAAAGCCAAAACAGGGTACAAGTCAGATTGTTTATTCACCTCATGATTATGGTCCGTCGGTTTATGCACAGACATGGTTTGCAAAAGACTTCACAACACAGACCTTGCTTGATGATTACTGGTATGATACATGGGCATATATCAATGCCGAGGACATAGCTCCCGAACTCATAGGCGAATGGGGCGGTCATATGGATGGTGCTGAAAATCAGAAGTGGATGGAGTTGCTCCGTGATTACATGATTGAACATCATATCAACCATACATTCTGGTGTCTGAATACAAATTCAGGTGATACCGGAGGACTTTGGGCAAATATATCATGCGGTCAGCAGGCTGGTTCCACCCAGATTAAATGGGAAGAAGAAAAGTATGCACTTATGGAAAAATCCCTTTGGCAGACCCAGGAAACAGGCAAATATATAGGTCTTGACCATCAGAAAGCTCTTGGCAACAATGGACTTTCACTCAATGAATTTTATACAAGCTATGCCGGAACTGAGGGCAGTAATCTTGACGGCGGTACAATTGTAAAGGACGGAAAACCTGTTGATATAGGTTCGTCAGGAACTACTACAAATACCACAACCACAAATAAAACAGATACAACAACGACCACAACAACTACTGTTCCCGGCACAACAGGTAATGATGATATTAAGTATGGTGATTCCAATGAAGATGGCAAGGTTAATATTTCTGACGCAGTTCTTATCATGCAGTCTATAGCAAATCCAGATGAATTTAAACTGACAAATCAGGGAAAATTAAATGCAGATGTATATAATAATGGTGATGGTGTTACAAATAATGATGCTCTTATTATCCAGTATGTTGAGCTTAAAACTCTTAAAGATTCAGACCTTCCTGTTGCAAAGGATTTTGTATTTCCCGATTAATTGAAACAACAAAAACTGTCGGACTATTTATCCGACAGTTTTTTTATGGTTATTATTTCTTTTTCAGTTCAGCAACTGCACCATAGTGAAGAATATCAAACTCCGCAGGTGCAATTTCAGAAAGAAGTTTTATATGCTCCTGTTCCCATTTACTTATTTCTGTTTCGGAAAGTGAAGCACCAACACCACGACACGCTTTAAGCCGTCCGTTCCAGCTTTCACGTGTAAAATGAATTTTAACAGGGTATTCTTCATGGTACACGAGTTCAAAATATTTCATATAGCAGTCGGGAATGAATATCGGGTGGACTGTTTCACCTGCTCCGCTCCAGTCGGGATTGTACTTTAAAATAAGTTTTTCACTTTCTCCCGCTATTCTGTCCTGACATGGAAGCCACGCCATATATAGAACAAGAATACGTCCGTCGGGTTTAAGCATACGTAAAAAATCAGGCATTACTTTTTCATGGTCAAAATACCAGAAACACTGACAAGCAGTAATAACATCAAAGGAGTTATCGGGAAAATCAAGCTTTTCAGTAGGCAATGCATAATATTTTATATTCATTCCTACAGACAACTTTTTTGCTGTTTCTATCTGATTTTCGGAAATATCCGTGCCTGTCCATTCAGCACCATATCTGTACATATTTCTCGGAAGTACGCCTGTTCCCGTTCCTGTGTCAAGAACTTTTTGACCTTCTTTACACAATCCACGTTCTATAATTCTGCTGTAAAATTCCGGCGGATAAATATCACGGTATTTTGCGTAATCGTCCGAAGTTCTTCCCCAGTCAAAAGCTTTTCCTTTGTCTATGTTCATATCTTTGATAATCATGTAATTTCTCCTTTTGTATTTATTCGGGATAATAGAAGTCAAGAAGAAGTTCCACCATAAGCGAGTATGTTTCAACTCCTTCTGTTCTGCCGTTTATTTTTATATTTGTATCAAGTGCGGTAGTGGAAACTGTGCTGACTGTTTCTGTCGGGATAACTTCTTTTTCTTCATTTTCTTCCCAGTAGTTTTCGGGAAGGAATCTGAACCAGTCACGGCGGACGTTTTCGGAAATATTTTCCGTCAGATAATAAGCGTCAGTTATATTGTTCCTGTAAATCTGATTATGTACATATTCAAGTGCTTCAAGATAACCTGAATACTGAAAGCTTATGTCGTCACTGCATTGTGTTGTTGCATAAAAGGCAATGAAACTTGCCTCATCTTCCTGAATGAATCCTTTGAGGTGGGAAAATTCGTGACATACGGTTTCGGGAAGATTTGTCCTGCACATATCGTCATTATAGTTTGCCTCCAGTGAAAAGGGAAAATAAATTCCTGATAAATGCGACTGACTCATAAAATAGGAAAACTGTATAGGCTTGGCTTTCGGGTAATATCCTTTAAGCTGCGGGAAAGTTTCGCCCGTTTTTTTCATTGCCTTGCGTGCTTCTTTGTTCACGTCGCCTTTGTATTCAAAGCAGTTCATATTGTCACGGGGAACTTGTTCGGCAAGGTTGTTTGTCTTGTCGATAAGCAGGGAATAAAGCTCGGTAAGCTGTGTTCTTGTGTGACCTGACGGACTAAGATATTTTTCTTCAAAAGGCGTACACTGATACATTATAAAGCAGTTTAGTGTTTCGGTTGAGAGGATAAAGGTAAAGACAGACAAATATATAAGACAGGCTGTACTGACTGTTTTTCTGCGGAAACTTTTTCCGAAAATCAGCAGAATTAAAGTAAGCGGAATACCAACAAGTACAAGAAGAACGGCAAGTATTATCAGAATTTCCCCAAATGAAAAGGGAAATATTCCGCTTATGAAAGAAAACGGATTTGTTATGAACGGAAATATTTTTGCGGTGTAGAAATCGGCAAACGGAGTACATATTCTTGCAAGAATGTTTATCAGAAACATTATAAGACATATTGCAAGAAGTACGGAATATCTTTTTTTTATGTGTAGTTTTTTCATTTCTGAAAATGGGAATTACTTGTCAAGTGTACCAAGAAATGCAAATATATCGCCTGAATAAGTGCCTGCGGCAAGCTTTGCATAATACATCTGTATTACTGTGGCATCTACAGAATCTACAAACTGGTCATGATTGACATTCGCTATAAATTTTGTTCTTTCATCAAAAGTTTCGGGCTTTTTGGCGGAAATCAATGCATATTCTTTAAGTACGGCTGCCGCGTCAACGGTGTCTGTCAGACCGTCTCCGTTTACATCACCGGGAACAATGTCAATACCGCTCATAAATTTTTTGTATGCAATAGCTGGATAATATCCGTTGTCGCTGATATTTTTGAAAACTGTTGTATAAAGACTGTTAAGGTTTGTGTTTTTAACTCCGATTATGTCAAGAATTGTTGATGCGATTGCAAGGTGACCTTTCTGATTTGGGTGGAAATCCTTTGTTTTTCCGCCTTCCGTTTCAGCTTCGAGGGGTTCTTGAATATTGGTGAAGTAGTGGGCATATCCGGGTGTTGCAATACATGAATCCGAGAGTTGTTTGAGGGAAGTGAACTGATAGAAAACGTCTGCAATTTCTATGCCGTCAATAGTTTTGAGTTCTTCCCGGAATGTGTCCATAACAAGATTGAAATCTTCTCTGATTTGGGTAAGCATCATGGAGTAATTGCCCGAACCATATTCAGACTGTACGAATGAAGGTGAGAACTGCAAAGGCTGGTATACTGTCTGAACAATAATTTTTGCGTCGGGGTTTATATCATCAATCATTTTTACAGCCTTGTCAATATTCGGCATGATGTTATTATGTATAACGCCTTCATTTTCACCATAAGCATTGTTGCCTGTGGTGAGACGAAGATTCATAGAAAGGGCTTTCAGTTCTTTGTTAAGGTCGGTAACAGCCATAATACCGCTGTTGGCATAATCCTGAAGTCCGCCTTTTCCTCTGAAATTAATCATCTCCATCATAGCACTCATACCGGGGTCTGCGGGTATATCATCTGCTGTGTAACCTTCTTTCAGAAGATTTCTTCTTGCGGCATAATCAAGAATTTTTTTGGCACTGTAGTGTATAATATCATTACCGCCGATTGAAATGACTACAACATCAGCGTCGGAAACAGCCTGTTTCCTGTCGTCGCTTAGTGTTTCAATCAAATCACAAAGTTCTGACGTATCAAGACCGTCAACAGCATAATTTTCAACGTTACAGCCGAGATAATCAGCACATATATCACCGTATGTATATTCTGTTTCAGGGTCAAGTCCGTAGCCTTTTGCTATACTGTCGCCGAAAATAACCATGTTTTCAATATTTTCACCCTCTGCCGAAGCGTTTACAACAGCTGTTGAAGAAACAGCTATAGCAGCTGACATTATGAATGACAGAAATTTTTTCATAAAATTTACCTCCGTACATTAATAAAAAATTTTAGGTATAATTTGATTATATATCATTATTTATTTAATGTCAAGCGGAGAATAATGACAATTACGTGAATGTTTGGTGATTTACCGTGTTCGTCAGAGTATGTGAAATACTGTTTTTTACTTGACAAAACAGACGCAGGATAGTATAATGTAAGTTAATAAAAAAAGATATAATTTGATAGGAGTGTCAGACAATGAAATATAACAGAACCGAACTTGCCGGAAATATTGGTTTTACGTCGGTAATTGATGAAAAATTCAAAACAGCCTGTCTTACTGTGCGGTTTATTACAAAACTTTCGGAAGATACCGCTGCCGCCAATCTGACGGGTACAGATGCTATAACTTACTCAAACAGCAGTTTTAAGACTTTTTCAGAACTGAATGAAAAACTTTCATCTTTGTATGGTGCTTCACTTAGTTCATTTTCGGGAAAAAGGGGAGACGTTCAGATTCTCGGAAT
Source organism: Ruminococcus sp. UBA3280 (assembly GCA_002362175.1). Taxonomy (GTDB): domain Bacteria; phylum Bacillota; class Clostridia; order Oscillospirales; family Ruminococcaceae; genus Ruminococcus. The sequence continues at coordinate 20,066 of DETU01000053.1, read as the reverse complement.
AAGTTCGGCTTGGCTTATGAACCGTTATGCAATCGACGGAGAGGATATTGAAGGAGAGATGCTTTCAGTTGTAAGGGACAGTATTTTCAGTCCAAACGCAAGTAACGGAAAATTTGACGAAGAATCTTTCAGAATTACAAAGAATGAACTTCTTGACCGTATAGAAGCTGAAATCAACAACAAGCGTGGTTATGCCATTTCACAGGCAACCAAAACAGCTTTTAAAGGTGAACCTGCCGAGTTTTCAAGTTATGGTACAAAGGAGACAGCCGAAGCGGTAACTTCCGAAAAGGCTTATTCCGCTTATATGAATCTTCTGAGAACTGCACCTATAGAAATTAATTATGTTGCACCTGAAGAAAATCCGTCGGTACTGGAAATGTTCCGTGAAAACTTTGCAAAGATTGAACGTGTACCCGAAAAAGTCTTACTGAAAAATCCGAGTCTGCTTAAAAATGAAGTTGTTACAGAATCAGAGGAATTTGATGTCAGACAGTGCAAAATGGTTCTCAATTTCAAGACGGACTGTGATAATATCTATGCCGTAAAGATGCTTAATACGATATGGGGCGAAACACCTGTATCAAAGCTTTTCATGAATGTACGTGAAAAACTCAGTCTTTGCTATTACTGTGCAAGCAGGGTTATTCAGTCAAAGGGAACGGTTATGGTTGATGTAGGTGTTGAAAGAAAGAACATAGAAAAGGCGAAAGAGGAAATTTTACGTCAGCTTGACGAAATCAGAAACGGAAATATTACAGATGAAGAATTTGAAAGTGCATTAAGAAGTATTGACAACAGCCTTACTTCAATCGGTGATACTCCGTCGTCGTATTCGGTATGGTATTTTGACTGTTTCTGTGAGGGCGAAATCCTGACACCACAGGAAAAATTTGAAAAATACAGCAATATCACAAAGGAAGATATAGTCAGAGCCGCAAATTCACTTAATCTTGACAGCATATATATTATGTATGATAAGGAGGAGCAGGCATAATGGAAAAAAATGTTATCACAAGTTCACGTACAGGCGATAGCTGTATACACGTAAAACACAAGAGCGGTCTTGATATATATATATGTGAAATGGAAGGTTTCAGCAGTACAGAGGCACTTTTCGGAACGAAATACGGTTCTGTAAATACAATGTTCAAGATGCGTGACGATAAAGAATATACGGTCGTTCCTGAGGGAATAGCACATTTTCTTGAACATAAGCTTTTTGAGAATGAGGACTGCGACGTATTTGAACTTTATGCAAAGACAGGTGCAAACGGAAACGCTTACACTTCTTTTGACAGAACGTGCTATTTATTCAGCTGTTCAAAGAATTATCAGGAGTCTTTGAAGATACTGCTTGATTTTGTACAGAAGCCGTATTTTACTAAAGCGAGTGTAGACAAGGAACAGGGAATTATCGGTCAGGAAATTCAGATGACAAATGATAATCCTGAATGGAGAGTATTTTTCAATATGCTCCGCTGTATGTACCATAATCACCCCGTAAAAATCGACATTGCGGGAACTATAGAGAGTATAGCACAGATTGATGCGGATTTGCTTTATAAGTGCTACAATACATTCTATAATCTGAATAACATGGTTCTTTCAATTGCGGGAAATATAAAGGCTGATGAAGTGCTTGCAATATGTGATGAATGTCTGAAAGAGTGTGAGGACAAGGGGCTTGAAACAGTTTTCCCTGATGAGCCCGATAGTATAGTGCAGTCTGAAGTATACGAAACACAGCCCGTCGGCACACCTGTTTTCCATATCGGATATAAGTGCAGGGCTTGCAACGGACAGGAAAGGCTTACAAAGAATATAGCACTTAGTATTGCCTCCGCTCTTATTACAGACGCATCTTCCGATATGTATCAGAAACTTCTTAAAGAAGAAGTTATTAATTCAAGTTTCGGTGCTGAAGTTTTCTGCGGTGACGGATATTTTTCAGTGATTTTTGCAGGCGAATCAAACGACCCGAAAAAAGTAAGGGATTCTGTTGTTTCCCAAGTGGAACGAATGTTGACGGAAGGTATAAATGAAAAAGATTTCCAAAGAATTAAAAAATCCATGTACGGTTCACTCATACGTCAGCTTAACAATGTTGAAGCGGTGGCAAGTATGATGCTCGGTGCATATATGGCGGAAGCAGGACCTTATGACATAATAAGTACAGTTTCTGAAATGACAAGCGATGTGGTTCTTGACCATGTCCGCAGGGAACTTGATAAGGATAAGCTTGTCATGTCGGTTGTTGAGGGAGCAGAAAATGAATGATGTTCAGGCTATAACCGACCCTTTTGAAATACAGTTCCCACGTCTTGGCTGGACTTTCCATATAAATCCGACAGCTTTCACAATATTCGGAATAGATATACAGTGGTACGGTCTGATTATAACATTCGGGCTTATACTCGCACTTGTTTATGTCATGCCTAAAATGAAGCGTTTCGGACTTGACGGAGAAAGAGCCATTGACGCTATAATAGGTGGTGTGCTTGGCGGAATAGTGGGAGCAAGAGCCTATTATGTAATACTGAACTGGGACGACTACAAAGGTAATTTCAAAGCAATTATAAACACAAGAAATGGTGGTCTTGCTATTTACGGCGGTATAATAGGAGCGGTAATAGTCGGGCTTCTGATATGCAGGATAAGGAAAGTAAAATTTCTGCCCATGCTTGATATAACGGTACTGGGTTTTCTAATAGGTCAGGGAGTGGGACGATGGGGCAACTTTGTCAATCAGGAGGCTTTCGGCACTAATACAGGAAATATTTTTGGTATGACGGGCGGTACAATTCAGGATACTATTTTCCGTAATACAACGTATGCGGACGGTAGTATGCTTAATCTTGACATTGACTATCTGCAACCCGTTCACCCGTGTTTTCTGTACGAATCAGCATGGTGTCTGCTTGGATTCCTGTTTATATCAACGTACTCAAAACGCCGTAAGTATGACGGACAGATTCTTCTTATGTATATGGCTTGGTACGGTGCGGAAAGATTTGTTGTCGAGGGATTACGCACAGATAGTCTTATGGCAGGAAATATAAGATTTTCACAGATGCTTTCACTTGTAATATGTTTAGCGTCGGTAGTAATACAGATTATTATGTTTTTCAGAGTAAAGCGTGACCCTGAAAAATATGTCCTTTACTGCAATACGGAAGAATCAAAGAAAATGCTTGAAGAAGCAAGACGGCTCAGGCATGGTGACGACGATGAAGAATATGACGAAATAATTGATAATAACGGTGATGAAAATGCACCGGAAGAAAACATTCAGGAGGAAAATGAAAATGGCACAGATTATTAACGGAAAAGAAGTTTCTGCTGCTGTAAAGGCAGAAGTAGCCGCTGAAACAGCACAGCTCAGAGAGGAAAAGGGACTTAAAGTTGGTCTTGCGGTTGTAATTGTCGGCAACAATCAGGCTTCAAGAGTTTATGTAAACAACAAGAAAAAAGCCTGTGAAGAAGTAGGTTTCCAGTCCTTTGAGTATGCTCTTGACGAAAATACAACTCAGGAACAGCTTCTAGACCTTGTAAATGTTCTTAACCGTGACGACAGAGTAAACGGTATACTTGTACAGCTCCCCCTTCCGTCGCATATTGACGAAACAGCGGTTATAAATGCAATTTCACCTGCTAAGGACGTTGACGCTTTCCACCCTGTAAACGTCGGACACATCATGATAGGAAACTATTCTTTCCTGCCTTGTACTCCCGCAGGAGTCATGAGACTGATAGAAAGTACGGGAACTGATATAACAGGTAAACAGTGCGTTGTAATCGGAAGAAGCAACATTGTAGGTAAACCGCAGGCTATGCTTCTTCTTCAGAAAAACGGAACTGTTACAATATGTCATTCAAAGACAAAAAATCTCAAAGAAATCTGTCTTGGTGCAGATATTCTTGTTGTTGCAATCGGACGTGCCAAGTTTGTTACAGGCGATATGATTAAGGAGGGTGCGGTTGTAATTGACGTAGGCATGAACCGTGATGAAAACGGAAAGCTCTGCGGAGACGTTGATTTTGAATCTGCTGAAAAGAAAGCGTCTTACATAACTCCCGTGCCGGGCGGTGTAGGTCCTATGACAATTTCAATGCTTATGAAAAATACTCTCACTGCCGCAAAACAGCAGGCAGGTATTGAATAATAAATCTGACTATAATCTGTCGTTTTACGGCAGATTATTTTTTTACGGTTATTTATCTGTATTTCCAATTATTACAAATTGGTACAAAATATGAAAGTTATTGACTTTTTTTTAATTGTCGTGTAGAATAATAATATGCGGTTATACTGACAGCCGTTTATATAAATATTTTAGAACAAAAGAAAAAATAAAGGGTGGTAGAATGGTTTTCAGCAGTCTTGAATTCTTGTTTATATTCCTTCCTGCATTTATGTTGCTTTACGGGTTTACTCCTCCTGCATATAAAAATGCAGTTATTTTTGCGTGCAGTGTTATTTTTTACGGCATGGGCGTGAAAAGTCCTGTTTATATAGTACTTTTTCTGCTGACACTGTTGTTTAACTTCATTATTGCACAGTTTATAGACTCTTTTCCGAAAAATAAAAAGATATGGCTTGTAATAGGTATAGTATTTAATTTCTGGTGGCTTTTGTTTTTCAAGTATACAGGATTTACCTTTGAAAATATAAATGCTCTTTTCCGTTCGGAGCTTCCTGTAAAGGATATTATTCTGCCTATAGGAATAAGCTTCTACACGTTTCAGAACGTTTCATATATTATTGATGTATACAGAGGAAAAGCCGTTTCCGAAAAGAATATAATAAATTACGGTGCATATATAAGTATGTTTCCACAGCTTATAGCAGGACCTATTGTTACATATCAGACTGTGGCGGAACAGCTTAAAAAACGTAAACACACTATATTCAAAGTAGAGGACGGTTTGAAAACTTTCACAATCGGTCTTGGTTACAAGGTGCTTATTGCAAATCAGCTTTCAGGACTATGGAATGATATTTCAATGATAGGCTATGAAAGTATTTCCACACCTCTTGCATGGATGGGTGTATTTGCATATTCGTTCCAGCTTTATTTTGATTTCTGTGGATATTCTCTCATGGCGATAGGTCTCGGAAAACTTATGGGCTTTGACCTGCCGAGAAACTTCGATTATCCTTATTTGTCCCTTACAATGACGGAATTTTGGAGAAGGTGGCATATTACTCTCGGCTCATGGTTCAGGGAATATATATATATTCCATTGGGCGGAAACAGAAAAGGTCTGCCACGTATGATTTTGAATACCCTTGCTGTCTGGCTTTTTACGGGACTATGGCACGGTGCAAGCTGGAACTTTATATTATGGGGACTTGTGCTTTTTATTCTCATAATAACCGAAAAATTCTGGACGGGAAAATTTCTCAACAAGTACAAGGCTCTCGGTCACTGCTATATGCTTCTTATAATTCCGATAACATGGCTTATATTTGCCATTACTGATTTTCATGAACTCGGCATATACTTTAAGAGACTGTTTCCTTTTATTCCGCAGGAAAAATCCGTTGTACTTGACGGTGACTATATAAAATATCTTAAAATATACTGGAAATTTTTTGTTGCCGGTATTCTGTTTTCGACAAGGATTCCGCAGAAACTTTATGAAAAATATAAAAAATCAACAGTATGTGCAGTAATTCTTCTTGCGGTATTCTGGGGAGCGGTTTATTGTATGTACAAGGGTATGAACGACCCGTTTATGTATTTCAGATTCTGATTGCAAGGGAGATAAAAAGATGAAAAAATTCAGACAATGTACCTATACTGTTCTTCTTCTTCTGACCTGTTTTGTTGCGTCTCCGATAATTTTCAGGCAGATATGGAACAGCAGTAAGGAAGTTGAACCGGCTTCTTCAAAAAAACCGCCCGTTATTGATATACACAATAAAAATTCTGATGAAGATACAACTTCGGACACTACCGAAAATATAACCAACAGTGAAGTTATAACAACAGTTCCGTCAACAGAACAGATTACCACTGAACCTCCTCCGCCTGAACCTGTTTTCGTTGAGAGCGACCCTTCATATTTTGACGACGCACTTTTTATAGGCGATTCACGTACAGTCGGATTAAATGAGTACGGAACTCTTAAAAATGCGGATTACTTCTGTAGTGTGGGACTTGCTTCCTATAAGATTGACAGCGAATATATAAACGGTTATTCCATTTATGATATGCTTTCAGCTAAAAATTATGGAAAAATTTATATCATGCTTGGGATAAACGAGTGTGGAAACGATTTTACTTCTACGGTAAATTCATTTTCCAATCTGATAAACACTATCAGGGAATATCAGCCTGACGCAATAATTTATATTATGTCAAGTCTGCACGTTACTGCTGTAAGACAGTTGCAGGGAGACGTTATAACAAATGAAAATATCAATAATCTTAATACCGCACAGGCTGAATTTGCAGACGACAAGACAGTATTCTATCTTGATGTGAATGAAATTTTCGATGATTCTGAAGGAAATTTAATGGCAGAATGTAGTAATGACGGTGTACACGTGCTTGCAAAGTATTATCAGACATGGTGCGACTGGCTTTGTCTGAATACTGTTCCTGTTGAGACAGAGGACGAAATTACTACCGAAACAACGACCGAAACAGTAGAATTTTTCAGCACAACAGGTGAATATATTTATTCAGACGAAAATAATTTATATTATTAATATAATTTTCCGGATAATATTTTTATACTATCCGGATTTTTTATCAGAAATTATTGAATTTGTTGACAAGTATATAAATTTATGATAAAATGAAAATGATATTTGTACTTTTTAATGAACGGAGAATGATAATATGAATAATTATTCTTCCTTTTCTCATACCGTTATAGGTTCATTTCATGTCAAGAAAGGAATAGTGTGTCAGGACTGTTCCATGTCAGTTAATAATGATAAATATTCCTTTGTGGCTGTGGCTGACGGTCACGGAAGTCCCCAATATATCCGCACAGACAGAGGCTCAAGATTTGCAGTTGAGTGTGCCTTTGAATGTGCTGACGAATTTATGGATATAATGGACGGTGCGGAAATACTTCTTGACAGCGAAAAAAAACGCAGTAAACTTTTTGCTTTTCTCTGGCGGAATGTTGTTTCACTATGGTATGACAGAATTGCGGACGATTATATAAACAACCCTTTTACTGATGAGGAACTGAATCGTATACCTGATGAATTTGCTGATTACCGTCAGTACTATAAAGAGGGTAATTTTCTTATAGCTTACGGAACAACTCTTGAATTTTTTGTCGTTGCGGAGGAATTTGCCTTCGGTGTACAGATTGGCGACGGAAAATGTGTTATTGTTGCTGACGACGGTTCTGCATACAGTCCAATCCCCGACGACCCGTGTTGCAACGGTAATGTTACGACATCTATGTGTCAGGACAATGTAAACAGTGTGGCAAGGTTCTGTTATTTTGAAAAGGAAGCAGTACCGCCCGCCGTTTTTCTCGGAACAGACGGTGTTGACAAGTCGTGCTGGAATGAAGAACAGCTTTACGACCTTTACAGAGAACTTGCAATAAAATTTGCAGAATCGGGATTTGAAGAAACAAGCATATATATAGCAAATCTTCTTCCTGAAATTACGGCGAACGGCAGTGGTGACGACGTTTCATGTGCCGGAATTGTTAATATAGAGGTTCTGAAAAAATGTATTGAGGAACTGAAAGACTCTGCGGAGGAGGACAGCTGTGATGATAAACATGATATTTTTGTAAGTACAGAGGATATAAAGGGACTTATGTCGGTGCTTATTGAAGATACCATATCGTCGTGGGAAGAACCTGATATATATGCATTGTCGCTTTTTGTCTATGACGACGAGGATAATCCTTGTAAACCTACTGCTGTTCTCGGTTATAATACCGAATCGGAATACATGAAAAATATTTCCATTGCCGACAGCGAACAGGAAGCACGTTGGAATTACATTTTTTGGCTACAGAACAATGAACTTAGTTTCGGTACTGACGATACTGCGAGAATTGTAAGACAATGGATTATAAGCTGTGGTTATCCGTATAATGAAGATGCAGACAGTTCTGATATTGAACGGTATTCGGCAATTACAACAGCCTTTACCGAACTTCTTGCGGATATTGTTCAAAATCTTCATTCTTCGGGATTTATTGAAAAAACGTTCGGAAAAGATATTCCCGTCCTTATTCACAATCTTGATTACAACATTAAAACGGCTGAAATAAATCTGTTCGCAAATTGCAGTGACTCTGTGAGGGATTTTGTGAATTTCTGCAAAAGTACATGAAATACTGTAATTTTGTGTTAATCCTGAAAAAAATATTTTTTTCAGTTGTTCAGCAGAATTTCACACAATTTACATATCATACGTCTATAATAACAAACATAGAGATAAAAACAAAAGAAACAAACGGAATTGGGAACTTTAAAAAATGGTGATTCTATGAGTGATTTTATGAACCGCATAGTTATGACTGCTATGACTTTTGCTATTATGGCAACTGCTTGCAGCGATAAAAGTAATAGTTCTTCTGATTCCAAAAAGACAACTTCCGAGAAAATGACGACGGTTTCAGCCGAAACAGAGGAAATTACTGAATCGGCTGAAACAACTGAAACAGTACCGCAGGAAATTGATTCCGATGATTCTGTTCAGAAAACCAAAAAAACATCTTCGAGCGAACTTTTTTCAGACAGAGACCTCAACCCCGATTATTCAAATCCGACAGCTAAAATTTCCCTTACAGGAAACAGTGCGGAAGTGAACGGCAACGGTGTTTCGGTCAATGGTTCAACAGTTACGATTAAAGATGAGGGTATCTATCTTATAAACGGTACTCTTGATGACGGTCAGATTATTGTTGACGCTGATAAAAACAAGGTTCAGCTTGTTCTTGACAACGCCACGGTAAATTGCAGTAATTCATCAGCAATTTATGTGGCAAGTGCAAAAAAAACTTTCATAACGCTTGCAGACGGCAGTAAAAATTATGTTTCGGACGGTTCAGCGTATGAATTTGACGACAGTGCCGAAAATGAACCCGATGCGGTAATTTTCAGCAAAGACAGTCTCACGCTTAACGGAAACGGTGAACTTGAAGTTAATGGGAACTATAATGACGGTATCCGTTCAAAAGACGATGTTGTTATTACAGGCGGTAAGATTACCGTAAATGCAGTTGGCGACGCTGTAAAAGGCAAGGATTATGTTGCCGTTGCAGACGGTGATTTGACCCTTACATCAGGTGAAAACGGTATTAATTCAAGCAACAGTACTGATTCTTCAATGGGATTTGTTTACATTGAGGGCGGTAATTTCAATATAACATCAGGTGGAGGAAGTTCCGAAACAACTAAAAACCATGCCGATGATTTCAGCAGGGAAAAAAGACCCGATATGCCTGATGATTCTGAAAGACCTGAATTTCCCGACGGATTTGAAAATTTCAGTCCTGAAGATTTTGAACCGCTTGAAATGCCTGATGAAGACTTTCAGCAACGGAATCCTGCATATACAGCAGATTTGGAAAGTACTGCTGATACAATAAGCACAAAAGGTATAAAGGCAGATGCCGAAATAAATATAGTCGGAGGAACTTTCAGTATAAATTCCGCAGATGATGCAGTTCATTCAAATTCAGATGTTGTTGTATCGGGAGGAAAGCTGAATATTTATTCCGGCAACAAGGGTATTCATGCCGATTTGAAAATTGATATAAATGGCGGAGTAGTTTCTGTTGACAATTCTTATGAAGGTTTTGAAGCGTCCGTTATAAATATAAACAATGGTACAGTTGAAGTAAATGCTTCTGATGATGGTTTCAATGCAAGTGACGGTGAAACTGTTCAGGCTGGTATGGGAATATATTCGGACGACCTGTCAGTAAATATTACAGGCGGAACAGTTTTTATAAATGCCGATGGTGACGGTCTTGACTCCAACGGAAACATTAACATTAGCGGAGGTACTGTTATAGTAAACGGTCCTGAAAACAGTGGAAACGGTGCGTTGGACAGCAACGGTGAAATTATCGTTAACGGCGGTGTTCTTCTGGCGGCAGGTATGTCAGGAATGGCAGAATATCCGTCTGAAACTTCATCACGGAACTGCGTTTCAGCAACCTTTGATAATACGTACAGCGGAGGAACTCTTATTACTCTTTCCGATGACTCGGGAAAAGAAATAATAAGTTTTTCACCACAGAAAAATTTTGACAATATTGTAATAAGTTCGCCTGATATAAAAAAAGGTGTGACTTATACATTCTATACAGGAGGTTCTTCTTCGTCGGAAGAATCGTACGGACTTTATGCAAACGGCGGTTATAATAACGACGGTACGGAGTTCGTAAGTTTCACAGCAGAGAGCAGAGTTTCACTTGTCGGAAAACAGTCCGTTATGGGCGGAGGTTTCGGCGGTGGAAACAGAGACGGGATTCCCGAACCTCCGAAGGACGAAAACGGTATGCCTGAAATTCCCGACAGAGACGGAAAAGATTTCAGACATAACCAATAATTAAGCCATCTTCTAATTTCATATAAACCACCCTATAAACAGTGAGAGCCGGAGCAATCCGGCTTTCATTGTTTTTTTGCAATTTGGTTGAATTTTCGTGTGTTATGTGCTATAATATAAACATTAATATAAAGTAGAATTTATAGGAGCAGATATGAAAAAAACATTAATTTTATATTGAAAATAATGAAATGGATATTCATTACATTTGTTGTTGTCATCGCAGTTTTTTTTGGTTGTTTGATTTAAGGGAGGAAGATAAATAACAGAACACCCGAAGGCGGTATAAATGAGCAAATGTACGTGGATATAAATGGTACAAAACAATGGATAAGTATTTATGGACAAGATAAAGATAATCCTGTTTTATTATATTTGCATGGAGGACCTGGTTCGTCTACAAGTCCCTATGACTACGCTTTTACAAGAAAATGGTCTGATGTGTACACTGTTGTTACATGGGACCAGAGGAATTGCGGAAAAAGTTATTCTCCCGAACAGAATGATACTGTGCTGACATATGACCTGATGATGAGTGCTAGCATAGAGATGACAAAATATCTGTTAGACTATTTCGGCAAGAACAAGATAACACTTCTCGGTCATTCATGGGGAACATATTTAGGGAGCAACCTTGCTTTTCAGTATCCTGAGTATTATGAATGTTATATAGGTACGGGACAGCTTGTTGATTTTTGTCAGAATGAAATTGCCTTTAAGGAAGAAGCTGTGAAGTGGGCAGGAAATGATGAAGAAGGCAAGAAGCTTATTGAAAAATTAACTGTCGGTGATTTTTCAATGGAATATTATGCAGGGAGAAATGCCCTTATGTAAAAATACGGATATGATATATTTGCTGACGGAACAGATTATAATTTGTTAGCGGCACAAATATTTAACCCATATTACTCACTTGGTGATTTTTATAAATATATAAACGCAGATTTTAGTATATATGCAGATTTCTTAAATTCAGATGAGTTTGGTGAATTCTCATTGCTTGGTAAGACAGACTATCAAGTTCCGTTTTATAATATAAACGGAGATAAGGATTATCAAACAAATTATCTGCTCGCTCAGGATTATTTTGAGTCTTTAAATGCTCCTCGTAAAAAAATGTATATTATGGAAAATACTACGCATGGTCTGTTAGAATCAAAATCAGAAGAATTTTCAGAAATATTGCATGAGATTGCAGAAATAGAACTTTCATTGCTTTTTTGTAGAAATACGGTTGATTTTCTGTGCGGTATGTGTTATAATGCAAATATCAGTATAAATTGAAATTTGGTGGATTAAAAAATGAATATAACTTTATACTCAGATAAAATTAATGAATATTTAAAATGTGACAATGTAATTGATTATAATAATAAATTCATTGCAGAACTGTCTGATACATTATTTAAAAGTTCAAATAATGAGTTGGATTTCATAAAAAAAACTTATGAATTTGTCAGAGATAATATTTCACATTCGGCAGATATAAATGAAGACATAATCACGTGTACTGCTTCGGAAGTACTTAAAGCAGGTCATGGAATTTGTTTTGCTAAATCCCACTTGTTAGCTGCTTTATTGCGTTGTAAATCTGTTCCGACAGGCTTTTGTTATCAAAAATTGACTTTAGATGACAAAGTACCTTCTGTGCTGGTTTATCATGGGCTAAATGGTGTATATATTAGGGACTGTAAAAAATGGATACGTCTTGATGCAAGGGGAAATAAGAAAGGTGTGAATGCACAGTTTTCAATAGAATCTGAACATCTTGCATTTTTAATACGTTCGGAAATGGGAGAATCTGACAATTTTACAGTATATCCCGACCCGGATATTAAAATACTGGAAAAACTGAGAAAGAACAAGACAAGGACAGAACTTTGGAATAATCTTCCAAGTGAGCTTGAATATAGCAATTAATATCAAACTTTGATTTATAGTGTATTTTATCAGAAAAAAGACGAATTAATCTGATTGTAATTGTTTTTATGGAAATATGGTTGATTTTTGTAATATTATGTGTTATAATTTAATATATAAACAAAAAGGCGGGAATATTGAATTTGATAAAAATAAAAAAAGTATTTTTTGTATTATTGATACTGTCTGTTGTTTTTCTTATGGGGACTGAACTGTGTATTATGAAATATCTTAAAGAATACGGATACGGAATAAAAGAACTGCCTCGGACTACACTTGTTTACTTTCATCTGAGTAAAGGTTTTACTGTTGAACGTATCGATGATGACCATATGGTTTTTATCGGCAGAAGTGACTATATTTATGATAAAGTATTTGATAAAAAAGGTTACTATGAATCCGACAGAATGGGATTAAATGGATTTTACAGTAAAAAGTACGAGGATAAAGAAGATAATTCTTATGATTTCAGTATTGTTTCAAGTAACGACTGGTGTCACTGGTTCAGGATATATGAAATAAACGGTCATACCATTGAAGAATTTTAAGCTGTAATTTGGGTTATATAAATTTGAATTGGCGGGTTATATTTATGAATATGATATTCAGAAAAATTGTATTATTGAAATGGCTTTTTCTCCCTGTTATTATATTTGTACGCTTGATAGTTGTTGAACTTAAAAGTTTTGTTTTATGTATTCCTTTTTGTAATATATTTCATCTTTATGAGAATCATCAGGAATCGGACAAAAAAAGAAGTACAATTGTAGACTGCAAAGTAAGAATGAATAATTGAATCTTTTCTACAAATATATTTTTGCAGAAAGGAGGAGGCTTATGTTTGAGCAGGATTATATTATGCGTCAGATTCAGCAGATATTGAAAGTACTTGTTAAAGTATTATTCAATGTTGATTCTGAAACGATAACTTCATCGTTAATACAGGACACGGAAACAAAAGAAACAGCAGATTATTTGTTGAGAAAAGTAGACAGTGGAAATATCAGTGAAGCTGAAAATAAATTTTCCGAACTGACGGAAAACAAGACAATGAATAATCTTTTATTAGGAATGGTATTTTATTCATATCTTAATGAAAAAGATGACGATTATCTTGAAAACAATAATTTCAGTCGTGATGAAGTTGAAAACGGGGTAAAACGTTTACTTACCGAGTATGGTTTGGAAGATATAGGTAGTATATTCTTTTATTAATAAGTTTTAACAACAAAAAGAACCGGAAGAAATTCCGGTTCTTTGTTTTTGGAAATCTATTGATTTTTCGGGTATATTGTGCTATAATTCAAGTGATATTAAATACTTGTTTTAAGGAGATTAATTTATGGAAAATCAGCTTGAAAGAATAAGGTCAAAACTGATTGAAAGATTATGTAAAAATTCGGAAGATGATGAAATAAGACTGAATACGTTACCTGTTGAAAAAATTACTGAATTTGAAAATAAGTATCAGATAAAACTTCCACAGGAAATAGTGGATTTTTATACAAAAGTTTCGAACGGTGCTGTTTTATATCCTGATGAGAATATATGCAATTTAGAACCTTTTGAAAACTGTTACTTTGATGAAAAGTTAATCCATAAAGATTTTAATATAGAAAATGATGTGACATATGATGATTATGATGCTATTGAAAACAAAGATTATTCTTTTGAGCGTTTTGGCAATATTATCTTAATGGATTTGGGGTGTGCCATGACATATAATATTGTAGTTAAAGGAAAGCACTATGGCGAAATAATCGGAGTACTGGAAATGTGGCTTGAAATAACTGACATGAATTTTCTTGACTGGCTGGAGGGGTGTTTGGACGGTACTGTTGAATATATGCTTTGAAATAAAAGCAGAAATTTATCCAATCAAAAAGAACCGAAATAAATTTCGGTTCTTTTTTTATTCAATCTGTTTTGCGAGAAACTGTGCTGCTGCGTTTATAAGACTTTTCTGTAAATCATTTGCTTCTGTGTGTTTGTCGGTACTGAGAAAAGCGACAGCACCCGAAACGTCACCTGCGGTTATTATCGGAATGGCAGCTATTGCCGTTCTTTCAACTCCTTCAGCAGCAAAGAAGTTGTTGTTTTCACCATTAGGGCAGAAATACTGTCCACGACTTTCCATAAGTTCCTCAAGCTGTCCTGTTACACGTCTTTCCGCAAATTCTTTTTTGGGTACACCTGCTGTTGCAACAACGTGGTCTTTATCAAATATAACAACAGGACAACCTGCTATCTTGTACATTATGTCCGCAACATATGTTGCGTTTTCACTCATTTCACTTATTGCCGAATATTTTTTAAAAATAACTTCGCCGTCGCTGTTGGTGTAAATTTCAAGAGGGTCGCCGTCACTGATAACATTGACACTAAGAGAATTACCCTTGCTTGTGGTAATCTGTGACGCTGATAACTCAGTGCCTTGATTAAAATTTGTGGAAACTGCCTCGCTTTCGGTTTTAAGTTCTTCAGGAATACCAAGCCTGAGAAGTTGGTCAATATCCGCTTTCAATTTAATATCGATACGGTCAGTAAAAACATCTATTCTGTCAAGAATGAAGTCAACATCAGCCTTTGTCAGCGTATTTTTGTTGAGAATATCATTAAAAACTTCCATGACGGTTTTTGCCGTGCGGTTCATAGAAATAATCGCATTATGCTTATCGGTTGCAAGCTGTATCTGATTTCTGAAACCCTCTATCTGTAACATAAGTTCGTCAACCTGCTCCTGATAGATTTCTTCAAGCATATCTTCTCTTTCGGGGTGCTTTGCAATATCCTTGACGTGCTGACGGTTCAGGAATTTCAGTTCTGTTTTTATGTCCTCAATCTTCTGCAACAGTACTTCAACAACATTTTTACTTGATGATGTTTCTTTCTGCTCATTGTCAATAGATTTCTGTAACTGTTCAAGCATAAATTCTGAGTTATCACGGACTTTATGCACATAAGATTTAAGTAACTCGTCAAGCATATCTACTCTTGTATGATGTGATGAACACGATTTCACGCCATGCCTGTGATAAGTTCCGCAACGATAGGCAGGCGGTAAATCTGCACGGCTCATTGAAAACATAGGACTTCCACAATCTCCACAGAACAGATGTCCCGTATAAACATTGTCATATTTTTTAACTCCACGATAATTCGATGTTGAACGGAGTTTCATTTGCTCCTGAACTGCCGAAAAAATCTTATAGTCAACAATAGCCTCATGATTGTTCGCAATTACAATGTGGTCTGTTTCCTGTAACTTTTCATCACTGCCGTTTATCTTTTTACGACGGTACTTCCTTTGTCTGAGAGTACCAATATAAAAATCATTCTTAAGAATTTCGCTGATGGTTATAATACTCCATTCAGGTCTTGACTTGATTTTATATTCCTCGCCCTCTGCTTCTTTTCTGAGTTGTTCGGTCTTGCGTGGCGTGGGAATATGGTTGTCCGTGAGATAGTTGGCAATTTTTTTATATCCCCAGCCGTCGCAATAAAGCTGAAAAATTTTCCTTACAACTTCGGCTGATGGCTCGTCAACTTTAAACTGCATGGTCTTGCTGTTTGTCATTATGTAACCATATGGAACAGCACAAATCCATTTTCCCTCCTCCTGACGACGTTTGATAACAGATTTAACTTTTTTTGAAGTATCAGTAACAGGCATTTCATTTACAAGAAATCTGAACTGAATCGCTGTCCATTCGTCAGATGTGGGGTAGTCTATACCGTCGCCGATAGATATAATACGCATTCCTGCATCTCTTAAATCTTCCAGTTCAACAAGTCCCCTGCTTGTACGTCTTGAAAATCTCGAAAAGTCCTTTACAATAAGAATATCATACTCACCCCTGAACATTTTACGGCGTAACACCTGATATTCTTCTCTTTGGTCGAATGTATAGCCTGAGCGGTCACGGTCAGCATAAAAATCAAGCTGAGAATCAGGAAAAGTTCTGTACACATAATCTTCAATAATTGATTTCTGATTTTCAATAGATGTGTTGTCCTTGTCGAGTTCTTCATCAACTGAAATTCTGCAATAGCCTGCAATTTTTAGTGATTTACTCATATTTCCTCCTAACTATCAATGTTATTTAAAAACTTGATGTATTTTATAATAACATTGTAGCATATATCAAAGAAAAAATCAATTGGCATATTATACAAAAAACAGGTACGATTATTAAAACCGCACCTGTTGTATGTCATATATTGCGAATCAACAGCTGACTTGTACAATTAATTAGGTCAGCATTCCCCGACAGAAAGAAAATAACCTTGCTTTTTTCGTTATCAGCAAGTAGCTTATCTGTCAGTTTTTTGCGGTCAACTGTTTCCTGTTCATCATTAGTCAGCCACACTTCAATAAAATTCTTATTTCTTGTTATCTCCAAATCAATTTCTCCTGTCCTGTGTGTTATAATTATTATTGTCTAAAATTCTCTATTTTATTCCAACTCAAACTTTTTCTTTTTTCTGTTGTTTGAGATTTGTTCTAATTGTTTATTCTGTTGTACTTTAAAAATTTCCTTAGCCTTTGCAACAGCGTTCGGAAAAAGGTATTCAATAAGTTTCAGTAAATCCTGAAAGTAGCTTATTTTTTCTTCTAATTCTGAATTTCTACGTTCAGAACGATTGTATTTTTCCTGATATTCTTTTTTCTGCTGAACAGCATCATCACGTTCAGAGATAATTTTATCACAATGCTGATGCAAATCATATATGGTGTTTTCGCTTTTGTACTGTAAATCCAAAGCATTTTTCGTGATATTTTGCAGATTATCAATATTTTTCCTGATTTCGTCCTTGTGACGCATAATCGTAAACGAACTTTTTAACTGCTCGTCGAGTTCAAGACATATATTGTCAAATTTTTTCTCTGTTTTTGAACTTTTCTCAAAATTGGGAATATACCGCAGAATATCGTTTGCTGTATTTCTCAACTGCTCCAGTTCTTCATGCGAGGAACTGATTTTATCCTGAAAACAGGAAAGTGTATTTTCCGCAGAAGTCAGCTGATTCTGCTTTATTGAAAGTTGTGCATCAGCCTGTTCAATTTCCTTTTGTCGTTCCTGCTTTTTGTAATTAAGTATACTTAAATGCTGATTTTCTGTTCCGAGCTGTTTCCACTCTATTTCACGTTCCGCCATAAGTCCTGCAAGCATCTGTTTTTCACTGTAAATCCATAACTTCGAGGCGGTATTCAGCTTTCCCTCACCTTTAAATCCCTGTTGTTCCAACGCTTTTGTAAGCGATACTCTGGTTGACAGCCCTCTTTTCTGCTCGGTTGCAAACGGCACGAAATCAATGTGCAGGTGCGGAGTTTCTTCGTCCGTGTGAATTACAGCGTTGAATACTCGCAAATGTGAATTTCTGCGTTGAAAATCCTCCGCAAACTGTTTCAGAATATCGGCACAGATTTCAGCATCAGCTGTACCGATGTGGGTATCATCACGGTTGCCAATCTGAAAAATTACTTCATGAAATTCTTTTTCCTGTCGGCTATGACGAATATGCTCATGGTAATCCTTGATACGTCTATCCCTGCGAGTCTGCTTTGCGTTATATTTTTCAAGTGCCTTGTCAAAAAGCTCATGGTAGACCGTTTTAATATCGTCCTGAACTATCGTTATATTGTCAGAAATTTTATCTTTATCAACGTTTTCGGTGATGATTTTTCGATTGTTGTGGTGTGTACTTCCTTTGCCGATGACTGCACTAATCGTCTTTTTCATTGTTAACTCCTTTTACAAAATGAAATTTACAAACTCCGCCTTTGTTACTTTCTGCGAAAGTAACGCAAAGATACTTCTGACAGCCGAGTTACCGTCTATCAAAAGTATCTGTTGCACTCTGCGAGGCTGAACGGCAGACGGAGCTGCCGAAATTACTTCTGAAAATAAGAAATCAGGTCAGCCTTGTTGATGAGAATTTTTCCACGCTTACCCTCACCAGTGCGGACAAATTTCACCTTATTTTGAGCCACGAGTTTGCGGACGGTGTTTTCAGAAAGTCCCTTGACGGCATCACAACATTCCTTGACCGTGAGCATTTCAACTGGATTTTCGGCAGGCTTTGAAACTTCTTCATTGTCATTTGTAAGCTGAATTAACAGGTTCATAATCTGGTCTGCAATTTTTTCTTTCTCAATCTTTGTCATAAAAACTCCTCTTTCTCTCTTGTCGAGTTTTGTGAACTTTAAGCATTTTAGACATTTTAAAATCTTAATGTGCTTAAAATGTTTAAAGTTCATGAATTATAAATTTTTGGATTGACATAAATTATAATGCCACTTCTGTTACTGCACTCCGTTTTGACGGTTTCACGGCGAATATAGCCATATTCTTCGAGCATTTCGGCGGTTTCGTTGAAGTCCTGAGCGTTCTTAAAAAGTGTACAACGACAGATTTTGTATAAATCGTTTTGGCGGATTTGGTAAATATTTTTTGCCTTGATTTTCTCGATAACTCGTTCAGCCTTGACCGTGCCAATGTCAACATCTCCCTGTCCATAGGCAAAAATTGCCTGTTCACGATAATAATTCGCAATCTCAATCGCAGAACAAAGCGTGTCCAGACTTACATGAACTTCGGCAGGATTTTTATTATCAAGCTCGCACTTTATGCAATGAATTATTCCGCAAATTCGCAGAATCAAGCCGTGATATTTTCCACCCCAGTCACGACAGAATGCCATTTCCGTTAGTAAATTTTTTTCAATGAAATTATTGTAGTAATCAACAAATTCACGGAAAGCCTTGTTCTCGAAATGCAGATATCTCTCGTTTTCGTCACGGTATGTAAATTTTTTATGAAGAAGTCTGTAAATTAAATGCCGGTAATTTTCTGTAACGTTTTTCGGCATCGGCTGAGTATCATACTTTCGCTGACCGATGTTGCTTTGCGGAAAACAATAAATCAGCCTTGCAATCAAACCACTGCCACGAAATGTCGTGTTATTTATCATGCTGTCAAATAAATAAGGCTGACACGCAATGCAAACCGACATATATGGACGTTTCAGCGTGATACTGTTTCTGCCTACACGGTCGCTGATATACATTTCGCCGTTATAAGACTTTAGTATCAAATCAAGATTGGGAATGCTATTTGAGTAGCGACCATTGAAATTTCCAAGCATACCTGCCTCGTCCGAAATCATTAGCAATGACTTATTTTCATAAAGAAGTCGCACGAGTGCTTCTGGTGTTACATCATCAACAACGATTCGGCGGAAATTATTGTCCTGAATATTGCTGATTTTTGTCTGTAAATTGGCGATTTCGTCTGCTGTAACATCATCTTTCTTTTCAAGTGCTATAAGCTGACTTTCAAGAATTTTTCTTTCCGCATGATATTTGAAAATGTCGGTTTTGTTCTGTTCGTTCCAGTCGTGCGTGAACTGCACATAAGGACGTTTTATTGCTGAAATAACGGGAGATTTCTTGAAACTCGGTTCAGCAATCGTGAGTGCATCAATTACAAGCGGTTCGGTGTGGTCATGTTTGCCCGACATTCTGTAAACTCCTGAAAAACAGTAGCTTGCCGAAGAAATCAGGGCAGTTCCAGCCATTGCAACGTC
>DETU01000100.1 GCA_002362175.1 Ruminococcus sp. UBA3280 | reverse complement strand
TAAAGCTTTGATAATAAAGAAAAATACAGCATTTTTACAAATATATGCAATATGGTCTATATTTTTTCGGACAAATGTGTTATAATATTATAAACAGATGAAACAAAAAAATATGTTATGTTGTCAGAACAAAAGAAAAAAAGTTCATCGTCCGTTTTCGGAAAACGCCACACCGAAATGCTTGACGAACGGTGAAACATTGTGGCAGATAGGAGTTTTGAAATGTCTAAACAGAGCCAGATAAGCAGAGAAAAAAGTATCCGCAGAACAAAAACATTATTTGAAATATTTATCACTGTTTCCGTTATAGCAGCCGGCGGATATATTATCAAAGGTATTGCCGAACGTTCACAGACAGTAGGTACTTCCCAGTATTACGCAGAACCCGAAACATCTGAAGAAGAATCTGAAATCCCCGACCCCGACAAAGTCATTTATGAAACATATAATGTACCTACAAAAGACAAGTTTCACGGAAATCTGATTCTTGTAAACGATAATTACCGTTATTTCAGCGGTGATGAAAAACTTATAAGCATAAATGAAAAAAATGCTGAAAAGGGACGTACACTTTTCAGTGCGGTTGACCCGAGCGAAACAGATAAAATGATGATTGTTGAAGATGTCTATGAACCTATGGCAAGTATGATTTTCGATTTTTATGACGCAACCGAAATTTCAAATATACTTATATACGGTGCATACCGTTCAACCGATTTTCAACAGCAGTTATATGATGACGACCTTACAATGACAGGTGATGAAGAATCAACTCGTGTTGCAAAAGCAGGTTTCAGTGAACATGAGTCAGGACTTGCTTTTGATATAACTACTTATCCCGATTATGACTATCAGGGCGAGGGTGAATATGTATGGCTTACGGAAAACTGCTATAAATACGGTCTTATAGTAAGATATACCGAAGAAAAAGAACAGATTACAAAAATTCAGTCAGAACCTTGGCATTTCAGATATGTGGGTATTCCGCACGCATATTACATGGCAAAAAATAATCTTTGTCTTGAAGAATATATAGACATGATTATTACAAAATATTATTATCAGAATGACGAACATCTTGAATTTACAGACGAAAACGGCAATGAATATGAAGTTTATTTTGTACTTTCGGACGACGCTTCTGATGTAACCACAATACCTGTTCCTGAGGGAAAGCGGTTTGAAGTATCGGGTACTAATGTAAACGGTTTTATTGTTACTGTATACAAGAACGAAGGTACAGCACAGCCTGTTACAGAACCGCCGACAGTTCCCGAAGAAGAAAGCACAGATGAATCAGAATCAACTGAAATTACCGAAACAACAGAATCAACTGAAACAACAGAACCACCAACCGCTTATGTAGCAGGACAATAACAGACAAAAAGCAGTCACGCCTAAACAAAACGTGACTGCTTTTATTATGGGAATGATATGGAAAAAAGCTTGTTAATCAGTTCCGTCGAACATATAGATAAACTTTACAGTTCCGTCCATGTCGTCGGAAATTCCTGAATATGTGTTATATTCCTGCGAAATATTTTTAACAGCTTTGAAGTTATCAATAATTTCGGGCAAACTGTCATTTACGGCGGAGCTTATTTTGGAAACGCCGTCTTCGTTGAATTTAATCATACCTTCATTGAGTTCCTTTGCACCGTCTTTAAGTTTACCGATACCGTCGGTAAGGTCTTTGCTACCCGTTTTAAGAGTACCTATACCGCTCCAGAGTTCCGTTGCACCGTCGGACAATGCAGAAGCTCCGTTGCTTAATGTAAGTATTGACTGATAGAGTGTATTTGCACCGCCTGAAAGCTGTCCGCTTCCGCTCAGAATTTCACCAAGACCACCGTCAAGACTTGACGCACCTGATGAAAGCTGTGAAAGACCGTCTTTCAGTACAAAAGAGCCGTCATAAACCTGAGTTATACCGCCTTTGAGGTCGTAAGCACCACCTGAAAGTTGTGAAAGACCTCCATTCAATGCTGTCGCACCACCTGAAAGTTGTTCAATTCCTTTTACAAGAGAATCAAGACCGCCGATAAGTACACTACTTTTCTGTGAGAGAGTACCTATACCGTTATCAAGTTCGGTGGCACCGTCTGAAAGATTCTTTGCACCCTGTGCAAGCACGGCAGAAGAATCCGCAAGCTGTTCTGCACCCTGTGCGAGAGCCGTTCCGCCGTCATTGAGAACAGCAAGACCCTGCGAGAGTGAAATCGCACCGTTTTCGGCATCTGTAAGACCTGCTGAAATCTGTTTCTGTGCTTCAATGGTCTGCTGTAACGTACCGATTGCAACGGCAAGCTCATCTGATGGTGACTGCTGATAAAGGGACTGTAAAGCTTGAAGTGTCTGCTCATTTGCAGAAACGGTCATATCAAGTGAAGAACCTGCTGTATCAATTCCTGCGGAAAGAGTATCTGCACCTGACTTTGCGGAAGATATTCCGTCGGAAAGCTGTGAGGCGGACTGGTTTAAAGTTTCTGCACCGTTGCTTATAGCGTCCGTACCTGCGGAAACCTGCAAAGCACCGTCTTTTACCTGTGAACTACCATCTTTAAGAGTATTTACACCGCTTACAAGTGCTGACGCACCAGCTGAAAGTTCAGCTGTACCGTTGTTTACCTTTGCAAAACCTGCAACAAGTTCGTCCGAGCCTGCTTTTGCCGAATCAATACCGTTGCTTAAAGTGTCTGCACCGTCATTCAGCTGTGAAAGTCCGCCTGTAAGACTGTCCGCACCGTTATTTACCTTGTCAATTCCGTTTACAATCTGTGATGAACCACTTTTCGCACTCTGTACGCCTGCTGAAAGTGTTCCCGTAGAATCGGCAAGGGTTTTTGCACCGTCTGCAAGAGCCTGTGAACCGTCATTAAGTTCACCTGCTCCGTTTTTAAGGGAAAGAGAACCTTCAAGAAGTTTGTCAATGCCGTCTGTAAGACTACCCGTGCCGTCGGAAAGTTTGCATATACCGTCATAAAGTTCTGCTGTACCGTCGCAAAGCTGTTCCGCACCGTCACTAAGTTCCTGAATCTTTTCTTTCAAATCGTTGAGTGAGTCGGTATCTTCAATATCAAGTTTTGAGAAAACTTCGTTTGAAACGACCGTGACAGAAGTATTCATTTCAAAGTCCGTAACGTCTGCGGAGATTTCAAAGCTTTCAGGAAGATTTACGTCAAGACCGTCAACTTCGTCAAGACCGAGACTTTCACTGAGTTTCGGGAAAGCAATACCGACTGCTATTAATTTTTCACCGTCTGAAATTACTCTGCCGTTTGTTGTTTCTACATTTAAGAATTTTCCCGTATCAAGTACGGCGGCACTGGACGTCATGAAAGGTACATAAATATCTTTTTTCTTTCCGTTGATACTTTTTGTAACTTTCTGATTATTTGTATAAGTCCAGCGTATAGTTACATGACCGCTTTTTCCTTTGAGTTCGTCAAGAGAGATTTTCTTGCCGTCAAGAAAGTATTCAACGTTCACATCAACGGGCAAATCCTTATCGGAAGTACCTTTATAATAGATGTCATTGCCGTCCGCACTCCATTCAAGTTCATTTCCCGTCTGCATAAATTCTTCATAACCTTTGACGTTTTCAATGTCTTTAAGGTCTGATATATCTGCAACAGAACTTAGTGCCTTTGTATTTTTAAGCCAGTCGCTTACTATTACATTGTTTATGGAAGAATCATTATTGCAGAGTACATATACTGTTTCGTCTTTGAAAACACTGCCGTCTGCAACAGTTCTTTTTACGTCTGAAACGGAAGTCTTGTTATTGTTTTTTTCGGTCGGAGCGTCTGTATTGTCGTTATTTTTAGCGTATGCGATTGAAGTTGTGACACCTGCCGAAACTGCAACGGCAACAACTCCTGCGATTACTTTTTTACATTTATTCATAATAAAACTCCCTTTCTGTAATCAGGCTATACTTACTTTATTTATTTCGTTGTTGTTTTTTGTACTGTCGTCCTTAGGCATAAAACCCGCACTTGTCTTGCATATGAGTTTATCACAGAGCATGAACATAGACGGCAGAACAGTTATAACAACTACCATTGATATTAATGCACCTCTTGCAAGCAACATACAGAGTGACGAAATCATTCCTATTTCGGAATAAACGGCAACACCGACGGTTGCGGCAAAAAATCCGAGTGCGGAAGTTATAACGGACTTTATTGAAGATGAAAGTGCAATGCCTACAGCTTCATATTTGGATTTTCCCGAACTTCTTTCAGTACGGTAACGTGTTGTCATGAGAATAGCATAGTCAACAGTTGCACCAAGCTGTATTGTACCGATTACGACAGATGCGATAAACGGTAATTCCGTACCTGTGAAATAGGCAATTCCGAGATTAATCATAATAGCAAGTTCAATTACGGCAACGAGTATCACAGGAAGTGTTACCGATTTGAAAGTAAGTGCGATAATCACGAATATTGCTAAAATTGAGAGAATACTTACAACTTTGAAATCCTTGTCTGTAATTTCGATAAGGTCTTTTGTTGCAGGTGCTTCACCGATAATCATTCCTTTGTCGTCGTACTGTGAAACTATTCCGCTTAGTTTTTCAACCTGACCGTTTACAGCGTCGGAAGCTACCTCATATTCAGAACCGACAAGCATTAACTGCCACTCGTCACTTTTCAGGACGCTTTTTACAGATTCGGGAATGACTTCTTCAGGAATTGCAGAACCAACAAGTGAATTGAATCCGAGTGTAAACTTTACGCCTTCAACTTCTTTCATCTCGGAAAGCATTTTGTTTGCTGTCTTTGCAGGCATTTTTGAATCAACAAGTAAAATATGTGTACTGTTCATGTTGTATTCTTCGGCAAGCTTTGTATTTGCAACAACACTTTCGAGGTCTTTCGGGAGGGTGCTGTCGAGTTTATAGTAAACGCCGTAGTTATTGTATCCGTGAAATGCAGGTATCAGAAGAACTACAGCCATTGTCACAAAAGCACCCGTATGCTTTACTATGAAAGCCGAAACTTTACTGAACGACGGCATAAGTTCCTTGTGTGAGGTCTTTTCTATAGCCTTGTCAAAGATGAGAATCATGGCAGGAAGTACCGTTACACACGCAATAACTCCGCATACAACACCTTTAGCCATTACAATTCCCAAATCAAGACCAAGTGTGAAACTCATGAAACACATTGCAAGGAATCCTGCTACTGTAGTAAATGAACTGCTGACAACAGATGAAACCGTTACTTTTATAGCGTGAGCCATTGCTTCTTTTTTGTCGTCGGGGAAAATTTCCTGCTGTTCCTTGTAACTGTGCCACAGGAATATTGAGTAGTCCATAGTAACGCCAAGCTGTAAAACAAGGGCGAGTGCCTGAGTTATGAACGATATTTCACCGAGAAAGATATTTGTACCAAGATTCCATACAATAGCAATTCCTATACTACACATGAAAAATACGGGAATAAGAAATGAATCCATAGTAAGAATGAGTACGAGACTTGTAAGTATAACGGCGATAATGGCATAAATAATTGTTTCGCTGTCGGAAAGTTTTTTCATGTCCTCTGTAATGGCGGACATACCGCTTATGAAACACTGTTCAGAAGTTATATCACGCATTTCCTCAATAGCTGAAAGTGTTGTATCTGCGGAAGTTGAACCGTCAAAGAATACTGCCATCATGGTAGTATCGCCTTTATTGAAAAAGTCGTAAATATTATCGGGGAGGACTTCTTTCGGGATTTTGAGGTCTGTCATTGAATCATAGCATACAACGCTTGAAACGTGGTCGACATTCTCTATTTTTTCAGCGGTTTCCGCCACTTCTTTACCACTCATTCCGTCAAGCAGTACAAATGAGAAACCACCCTGACCAAATTCGTCAATAAGAATGTCCTGACCTTTCATTGTAGCAATATCTTTCGGAAGATAAGAAAGAATATCGTAATTTACACGGGTATTTATATAACCCAGTGCAGAAGGAATCATAAGAACAATACCGATTATCAGAATCAGTATTCTGTGCTTTACAATCCATTCGCCTAATTTTTCCATATCATCAACCCTTTCGTGTTTCTTTGATAATACATAGTATATTACAAAAATGACCGTTAGTCAACTGTTTTCGGAAATAAAAATGACCTTTAGTCATAATTTTGTAGAACTGCACAATTTGTCAGCTTTATTTTTATGACTAATGGTCATTTTGTAAACTTGACAGCGTTTGTTTTATCGTTTATACTATAAATAAGCATATCCGGAAATAAATTATATATGGAGGTTTATATGGGTAAAGTTGATAAAAATAAGGAACTTAAAGAAAATTCACTTTTAAAAACAGCGTTTGAATTTTTTACAACAAAAGGTTTCAGCAAAACTTCTATTTCTGATATTGTGAATAAAGCAGGTGTTGCAAAAGGAACTTTCTATCTGTATTTTAAAGATAAGTACGATATACGCAACAAGCTTGTCTCACATAAGTCCAGCCAGCTTTTCAGGAACGCCGTTTCCGACCTTGAATTTGAAACGGAAAATGTTTCATTTGAGGACAAAATTATAAAAATAGTTGATAATATAGTAAATCAGCTTAATGAAAATCAGTCGCTTCTTACCTTTATATCAAAAAATCTCAGCTGGGGAGTGTTCAAGTCCGCACTTACTTCTCCGCCGTCCGACGAAGATATTAATTTTGCCGATATATATTATAAGATGCTTGAAGAAGCACCCTATGAATTTACAGACCCCGAAATCATGCTTTTCATGATTATTGAACTTGTTTCGGCTACCTGCTATTCGGCTATTCTTTACAGCGAACCATGCAGTCTTGACGAACTTAAACCGCACCTTTATGATACTATACGAATAATTATTGAACGTCATAAGTGCAGTGAAAAATGATGATAAAAAGGCAGATTTTCAGTAAATCTGCCTTTTTTTACAATCTGAACTTTTTTCACACAATTTTCACGCAATTATCACGTTTTTTTTTTTTTTTTTGATAAAATTTTCACATTACTTAATTAAAAGGAGGATTCTATGAGAAAATCAAAAAAAATTATTGCCGGTATCATGGCAGTTGCTATGACGGGAGTTGTTTCTTTTCCTGAAGCTAACATCACAGTACCTGCAATCAAACCTGTAAACAACGTGGTTTACGCTGCCGAAAAGGGTGAAGCAGAAAAATTTATCGAATCTGCTGAAAACAAAGTGAATGCAAGTATTTACACGGGAGATGCTGATAGAAGTTTCAACGTCAACGGACGAACATATTATCAGGGTGTTGTTTTGGGTAACGGAAATTATAACTGTAATGCAGGAGTTTCATTCAATGTTGAGAATGTAGACAGCATTTCATTTGACTTTGGTCATGT